>JAODMX010000412.1 GCA_025464735.1 Frondihabitans sp.
CATCACCCTGGTGATCGTGTCGTTCCTTCACGTCGTGTTCGGGGAGATGGTGCCGAAGAACCTCTCCTTCTCGGTTCCGGATCGTGCCGCGCTCATCCTCGCGCCGCCGCTCGTGTTCCTGTCTACGGTGTTCCGGCCGATCATCCTCGCCCTCAATGCGACGGCCAACGGATTCCTGCGGCTATTCCGGGTCGAACCGAAGAATGAGGCGAACAGCGCTTTCACGGTCGATGAGGTGGCGAACATCGTCGCGCAGTCGACGAGGGAGGGCGTGCTCACCGACAGTATCGGCGCGCTCAACGCCGCCTTCGAGTTCAGCACCAAGAAGGTCAAAGACATCGCCGTGGGGATGCCGGATCTCGTCAGTCTCTCGGAGGCGGCAACGCCCGCCGAGGTCGAGCGGGCCGTTGCCCAGAGCGGGTTCTCGCGTTACGTGCTCGTCAACGACGAGGGCGAACCCACGGGCTACTTGCACCTCAAAGACGTGCTCGACCTCGAGGACCCGGCCGAGTTCGACGAGCCAGTGCCACCGAAACGCATCCGGCAACTCATTTCGATCTTCCGCGAAACCGACCTCGAGGATGCGCTCGCGGCGATGCGCCGCTCCGGCGTGCACCTCGCGCGCGTGTTCGACGACAGCGGGGCTAGTCGGGGGGTTCTGTTCCTCGAGGACATCATCGAAGAGTTGGTCGGCGAGGTTCAGGACGCCACTCGTCGGTCGTGAGGGGTTGGCGCGGGCCGCATGAACAGGGCTTTGCCCAAAGATGCCAACCGAACCCGTGGCTTGTCCACGCGGCCCGCGCCCGATCGGCAGCGACCAGGCCCTCGCCTGGGGTTTAGGCGGGGAGCTTGGCGCGAAGGTACTGGGCGGGCCAGTAGGGCAGGTCGTAGCCGAGTTCGTGGGCCGCTCGCAGCGGGAAGTGCGGGTCGCGCAGCATCTCGCGCGCAATCATGACCGCATCGGCCCTGCCAGACGAGACGATATCTTCTGCCTGTCGGGCTTCGGTGATGAGGCCGACCGCGCTGACCTCGACGGATGACTCGTGCTTCACGAAGTCGGCGAATGGCACCTGATAGCCGGGACCAAAGGGGATGACCGCGCCGGCTACGAGACCGCCGGTCGACACGTCGAACAGGTCGGCGCCGGCATCCTTGGCCCATTCAGCCACGGTTGCGGTCTGCTCCCGGTCCCAGCCGCCATCGGTCCAGTCGGTCGCCGAGAAGCGTACGAAGAGAGGTGCGTCGTCGCCCGCTGCCGTGCGAACGGCGCGGATGACCTCCAGCAGCAAACGTGCACGATTCTCGAGGCTTCCGCCGTACTCGTCCTCACGCTGGTTCGACAGCGGTGAGAGGAACTGGTGGAGCAGATACCCGTGGGCCGCGTGCAGCTCGAGCAGGTCAAAGCCGGCATCGAGCGCCCGGCCGGCGGCGGCGGCGAAGTCCGCGACGACCCCCGCGATGCCCTCGCCGTCGAGCGCAATCGGGGCAGCATAGCCGGCGAAGGCGACGGGCGACGGGGCGACAGTCTGCCATCCGCCTTCCTCGACCGGCACGGTGCCGTGTTGCGGATCCCACAGCCGGTAAGTGGACGCCTTGCGCCCTGCATGGGCGAGCTGGATGCCCGCTGCGGCACCCTGGGAGTGGATGAACGCGACGATGCGTGACCAGGCTTCCCGCTGCTCGTCGCTGTAGATTCCGGTGTCCTGAGGCGAGATACGCGCCATGGGACTCACTGCGGTGGCTTCGGTCATCACGAGCCCGGCGCCTCCGCGCGCGAACGAACCGAGGTGCACCAGGTGCCAGTCGGTCGGAACGCCGTCCTGGTTCTCAACCGAGTATTCGCACATCGGCGAGACCCAGATTCGGTTGCGAAAGGTCGTCGACCGAACGCTGAGCGGCGTGAAGATGACTGGTGTGGTCACGATTACCTGTCCGTGAGGGATTCGAGAAAGGAGCGGAGCTCTGCGGGCCCGACGAAGAGATGCCCGGTGATGCCGAGCGCCTCCGCACCGTCGACGTTGACCTGCTTGTTATCGATGAAGATCATCTGGGCCGGAGTTATTCCGAGTTCGCCAGCCACTTCGAGGTAGATGTCGGCGTTCGGCTTGAGTTTCGTCAGTTCAGCGCTGAGGAAGACCCGCTCGAAGAACCGAGCCATCGGGGAGTGGCGGAACGGACTGGCGAAATCGAACCCCGCGTTCGAGAGAATGGCCAGGCGCGTGCCACCGTCGTGCAGGTCGGCCAGTATGTCGAATGTGCCGGGCTCAACGCTCAGCCACCCGGTGAAGTCGGCCACCCAGAGTTCGTGGATCGTTGACTCACGCCATTCGATTCCGAGGTCCCTCGCGACGAGTTTCCAGTACTCGCGCACGCTAACTGTGCCCCTGTCGAGGCCGTCGCGGTGTGTCCAGTACGGATGCCAGAACGCCTCAGGGGCGACGCCGGCGATCTCGAGCAGGTCGGCACGGTCACGCGGGCTCGGGCTGCGGGAGATGACCTCGCCGTAGTCGAAGACCACGA
>JAODMX010000430.1 GCA_025464735.1 Frondihabitans sp.
ACTGGGACATCGTCAAGGACTTGAGGACAGAGGGCTCTGTGTTGATCGACGGACGAACCGTGCTCGAGCGCGGCGTCTTCGCATTTTAGGAGGTCGAAGGGTGCGCGAGATCGAGCGAGACGGATACACGCTAGGCGTCGACATCGGCACGTCGTCGACGAAGGGGGTACTCGTCGACTCCTCGGGGCTTATTGTGGCCGAGGCGTCGGTGGGCCATTCGGTGCAGATGCCACAGCCAGGCTATTTCGAGCAGGACGCCGATAGCGTCTGGTTCGCTGACTTCTGCTCCATCGTTGAGCGACTTCTGGCCGAGTCGAGCGTGCTGCCTGAGCAAATTCTCGGCGTCGGCGTCTCGGCAATCGGACCATGCGTCCTTCCTGTCGACGTGGAGGGCGTCCCGCTGCGCCCCGGCATCCTCTACGGGATCGACACCAGGGCGCAGGCCGAGATCGAGGAGTTGGCGCAGCGTTATGGAGCAGGCGACCAGCGGGCGGCCTCCCTCGACTCGCAGTCCATCGCCCCGAAAATCCTTTGGCTGCAGCGTCATGAGCCGGAAGTGTGGGCGCGCACCCACCGGGTGTTGAGCGCGGAGGGCTACATCATCCACAAGCTGACTGGGCAGGCGGTGCTCGATATCTACGACGCCTCCGCCTCGTATGCCCCGCTGATCGACCCGACCGGCACTCGCTGGTCGACCGAGCATGCCGAGCTTTGCTCGCCAGACATCTTGCCGGAGCTCGCCTGGGGCTGCGATGTGGTCGGCACCGTTACCGCGCTCGCAGCAGAACTCACCGGGCTCCGGGAAGGCACTCCGGTGATAGTGGGTACTGCGGATGCCGCGGCGGAGGCACTCAGCGCCGGCATCCGCGATCCCGGCGATCTGATGATCATGTACGGTACGAGCGCCTTCTTCATTCTGCGCACGGAAGAGGCGTCGACGAGTGGTAGCTTCTGGCCGTCGCACTTCCACGAGCGGGGAGACACCGCGCTCTCCGGCGGGATGGGAATCGCCGGGGGCCTCGTTGCCTGGACCAGGGATCTACTCGCCCGACACGCCTCCGATGGCCGCGAGCTCTCGTTCTCCGACCTCACGCAACTCGCCTCCGAGTCGGTTCCGGGCGCGCACGGCCTTCTCGTTCTGCCCTATTTCGTCGGTGAACGCACGCCGTTCTTCGACCCGTCCGCGCGCGGCGCCATGCTCGGTCTAACCGTCCGTCACACCAGGGCTGATATCTGCAGAGCCGTGCTGGAATCCATCGCATACGGCATTCGGCACAACGTCGAAACGATGCGAGAGGAGGGGCATCCGGTCGACCGGGTGCTCGCCGTGGGCGGTGGAACGCAGAATCCACTGCTGATGCAGATTGTCAGCGACGTCTGCGGTCTCGAACAGTGGTTGCCTGAGCAGCAGGTCGGCGCAAGCCTCGGCGACGCGCTTCGTGCCGCGGTCGGCGTCGGTGTGTTCGATTCGTTGTCAGAGGCCGTATCGACCGTCGTGCATCTGCCACCGATCCAACCGGACTCCAGCGCCCGACACATCTACGACGAGATGTTCGAACTGTATAAGTCCGCCTACCGGCAGACGGCAGAGATCGCGCATCGACTCGGAGCCATTGAGACCGCAACCATCGAGCCCGGCACGTCTGAGGTCGACGCCACCACAGCCGGATCGATTTCCGGCACGACGCTGAAAGGTCCAGACCATGATTGATTCGCTGACCGAGAAGGATGCGCTGAACCCGGCGACGCCGGATGAGTCGGTGTGCTTCATGTCCGTCGAAAAGCTCTCGGAAGCGCTGGCTCGCGGGGAGTTCACCTCCCGGGAGTTGGTGGAGACTCACCTGCGCCGAATCGACAGAATCAACCCGGCGCTCAATGCCTATGTGACCGTTCTTCACGATGACGCCCTGGTCGCAGCGGATGCGTCGGATCGGCGCAGGCGGGAGGGAACGACACTCGGGCCGCTCGATGGTGTCCCCGTCTCGGTGAAGGACGTCGAGGCGATGGCGGGCGTTCGCTTCACCATGGGCCTTCGGCCGATGAGCGATAACGTATCGACCTCCGATCCGGTTCACATTCGCAGCTTTCGCGATGCGGGAGCAGTCATCCTCGGAAAGACCAACACGCCAGAAATGGGCCACAAGGGCGTGACCGACAACCTCTTGTTCGGTCCGACCCTCAACCCTCATCGTCTGACTCACAATGCGGGCGGATCCTCCGGCGGGGCGGCGAGTTCGGTCGCGTCGGGCCTGGCCGTCCTCGCCCAAGGATCGGACGGCGGTGGGTCCCTGAGAATTCCCGCCGCGATGAGCGGCGTGGTCGGCATGAAGGCCTCGGCGTTCGCGGTGCCCGAGGAACGCAGACCAGATGGGTTCCAGCAATCCGTACCGTTCCAGAGCATCGGAGCCCTCGCCCGCGATGTCTCGGATGCCCGTTTCGTCACCACTCTCTTCGCGGCCACACCAAACCGTGACCCGGCCTGGGCGCCGATGCCAAGCCGCTCCGGCCGTCGCGTGGACGAGATGACGATCGGGTTCGACGCCACCCTCGGCAACTTCCCGGTGTCTGGCGAGGTGTCAGCTGCGACCTGGGCCGCATTGTCCGGGCTATCGTCGCGGTTCGCGATCTCCGAGCTGCAGACCAACCTGCCTGATCATGAGGAACTCGCCGAGCTCTGGCGGAGACTCATCTCGGTACAAACGGCATTCAACGCTCAGTCGCTGGCCGAATCTGGCGTCGACCTGCTGCGCGACTACCGCGATCAGATTCCGGATGAGCTCGCTTCTCTGATCGAGACCGGTTTCTCCTTGTCTGCCGTCGAACACCGCCACGACAACGCCGCGAGAACGCTGGTTTACGACTTGATCGAGGGTGCACTCGATCGGGTCGATGTGATCGCGACCCCGACACTCACCGTGGCGGGGGTCCCGAACGGAACGTGGGGCCGAACCGTCGGACCGTCCTCTATCGAAGGCCGGGCGGTCGAGTCGACCATCGGATGGTCGCTGACCTATCCGCTCAATTTCACCGGACATCCGGCTATCAGCATCCCGTTGCCTACCCGCATCGACGGGCTTCCTCTCGGACTTCAGCTGATCGGTAGGCGCTGGAGCGACCTCGACCTGCTCGACTTGGCTGGCGCGTTCGAAGAGGCGTTCGCCGCCTAGCGGTTGTGCGTAATGGGGCAGGATGGGTTGATGAAGACATTCACACCTCCACAGACGAATCTGCAGGCATCCAACGTCATC
>JAODMX010000463.1 GCA_025464735.1 Frondihabitans sp.
TCACGCGCAATCCCTTCCACCCGCGCCGCTGGTCGCTGCACGTGAAGATGACCCTGGTGACCACCGTGATCCTGCTCGTTGCCGGGACCGTGCTGTTCATCGTTCTCGAGTTCGACAACCCGCGCACGTTCGGTGACAGATCGGCGGGGCCGACGATCTTCGAGTCGCTCTTCCTCAGTACGATGACCCGATCGGGCGGCTTCTCGACGATCGACATCGCGCACCTGCACGACTCGAGCCTGCTCGTCGCCGACATGCTGATGTTCATCGGCGGCGGCTCCGCTTCGACCGCCGGCGGTATCAAGGTCACGACGCTCGCCGTCCTCTTCCTTGCCGCCGTGGCCGAGGCACGCGGCAAACGCAGCATGGAGGCGTTCGGGCGGCGCATTCCGAGTGACGTGCTGCGGCTGGGTGTGAGCGTTGCCCTCTGGGGGGCGACCATCGTCGCCGTCGCGACCGTCGTGATCCTGCAGATCACCAAAGCGGAGCTGTCGCATGTTCTCTTCGAGGTGATCTCCGCTTTCGCCACCTGTGGCCTCTCGGTCGGGCTCACAGAACACCTCCCTGATTCCGCGAAGTACGTGCTCGCCGTGACGATGTGGATGGGGCGCGTTGGTACAGTGACGCTCGCCGTCGCGCTGGCCAACAGCCAGCGTCGCCAGTTGTTCACGCGCCCCGAAGAAAGGCCCATCGTTGGCTGAACGGATTCCCCACGACGCGCCCGTGCTGGTCATCGGACTCGGCCGGTTCGGAGCCGCGACCGCCGGGCAGCTCCAACGCCAGGACCGCGACGTGCTCGTCGTCGACAACGACGCCGCCCTCGTACAGCAGTGGGCCGAGCGCGTGACCCACGCCGTGCAGGCGGACGCCCGCAACATCGATGCGCTCACTCAGATTGGGGCGCGCGACTTCGCGATCGCGGTTGTGGGGGTCGGGTCATCCATCGAAGCCAGCGTGCTCATCACCGCCAACCTCGTCGACCTCGAGATCCCGCAGATCTGGGCGAAGGCGATCTCCAAATCGCACGGCAAGATCCTGAGCCGGATCGGGGCCACGCACGTCATCTACCCGGAGGCGGAGGCCGGCGAGCGCGTCGCCCACCTCGTCTCGGGGAGAATGCTCGACTACATCGAGTTCGACGACGACTTCGCGATCGTCAAGATGTACCCGCCGAAGGCGGTGCGCCAGACGACGCTCGGCGACTCGAAGATCCTGACGAAGTACGGCGTCACCGTGGTCGGGGTGAAATCTCCCGGTAGCGCGTTCCGTGAGGCCAGGCCCGAGACGACCATCGGCGATCACGACCTCATCATCGTGAGTGGCACGGAGTCCCAGCTCGAGCGGTTCTCGGCTCTCGACGCCTGAGCGGCTGCGCAACGGCGTGGACTGACGCCCTACTCCTCGGCGATCTCGCGGGCCCGCTGCAGGGCTGCGGCGGCCGCGCGGTCGAAGACCTGCTTCAGATCAGCTCCTTCGAGCACCTCAACGGCCTTCTCGGTCGTGCCGTGCGGGCTTGTGACGCGCCGGCGAAGCTCCGCCGGGTCGACGACATCGGCCGCCAGCAGCTCGGACGCCCCACGAAAGGTGCCCTGCACCATGACCGCCGCCTGGTGCGGCGTGAAGCCGAGATCGACAGCGGTCGCGGTCATCTGCTCGATCAGGTAGAAGACGTAGGCCGGGCCGGATCCGGAGATCGTCGAGAGCGCGTCGATCTTGTCTTCGGGAATGGTCACCACCTCGCCCACGCAGGCGAACAGGGTGCGGGCGAGTGCGAGATCGGCGTCGGAGGCGCGGCTTCCCGCCGCGAGCCCGGTCACGGCCAGCCCCACCAGGGCGGGGGTGTTCGGCATTGACCTGAGCACGGGCACGGTGTCAGGCAGAACGGCTTCCATGGCCGCTGTGGTGATGCCCGCGGCCAAGCTCACGACGATCGTTCCCGCCTCGATGACCGGCGCGATGCCACGCAGCAGGTCGAGAACCAAATACGGCTTCACACCGATGAGCACGATCTTGGCGCCGGTGACAGCCGAGGCATTGGCCGCAGGATCCGTCTCGGTCGCCAGTGAAGTCACGTTTCCGTGGCGCAGCGCCGTGGCTTTCGCCTCCGTGCGATTCGTGACGCGAACACCCCCCTCGACGCTGACATCGGGCCGCACGAGGCCGTGGAGGATGGCGCCCCCCATCGATCCGGCTCCGAGAATTGCAGTGGCGGGGAGGGTCGTCGTCATTGGTCCATCCTAGGATTGGCCGCAGTAGTCGGGGCACGGGAGCCCCACATCGGGGTGATCGAGAGAGGCTCATGAGCGAACCGCACAGTCCAGGCACGGAAGCCGAAGCGACCGAAGCCCCCGGGGCGCACGGCACCAAGGCGATCCTCGCCGCCCTCGGGGCGAACCTCGGCATCGCGCTCGTCAAGCTCATCGCCTGGGGGTTCTCCGGGTCAGCGTCGATGCTCGCCGAGGGAGTCCATTCGATCGCCGACTCGGCCAACCAGCTCCTGCTGCTGCTGGGAGCGCGGCAGTCCCGGCGCAAGGCTGACGAGGAGCACCCCTTCGGCTACGGTCGAGAGCGTTACGTCTACGCCTTCGTCGTGTCGATCATTCTGTTCTCCATCGGTGGCGTCTTCTCTGTCTACGAGGGCGTCGGCAAGATCCAGCATCCGCACGAACTCGAGGTTCCCTGGTTGCCGCTCGCCGTGCTCGTGATCGCTATGGTGCTCGAGTCGTTCTCACTGCGGACTGCTCTGCGCGAAGCGCGCCCGCATCGAGGCGACCAGAGCTGGCTGCGGTTCATTCGACGCGCGAAAGCGCCGGAGCTCCCCGTGCTCCTGCTCGAAGATACGGCGGCGCTCACGGGGCTCGGTCTGGCGTTCCTCGGAGTGCTGTTGACCGTCATCACCGGCAACAGCCTCTTCGACGCCCTGGGCACGCTGTGCATCGGCGCGCTACTCATCCTCGTCGCCATCGTGCTCGGCATCGAGACGAAGAGTCTCCTCGTCGGCGAGGGCGCATCGGCAGAAGACACCGCGGCGATCAAGCGTGCCATCATGGCCGGCCCCGAGGTCGAGCAGATCATCCACATGAAGACGCTCTACCTCGGGCCCGAAGAATTGCTCGTCGGGGTGAAGGTGGCGGTCTCCGGGAAGCAGCTTCTGGCCGACGTCGCCTCGTCGATCAACGCGGTCGAGAAGCGTGTCAGAGCGGCCGTGCCGATCGCCCGCGTCATCTACGTCGAACCGGATGTCTGGGTGCAGCCGGGTACCCCGGAACCACCGACCGAGACGATCGTCATCAAGGCGTCCGACTAAGCGCTCACGGCCTGCGCAGGGCTAGCGCTTCGAGGCGAAGAACCCGTCGAGGAGGGCCGCGCACTCCCCGGCACGCACCCCGGCGTAGACCTCGGCGCGGTGCGGGAGCCTGCGGTCGCGGACGATGTCGTAGACGCTGCCCGCGGCTCCTGCCTTCTCATCCCACGCGCCGAAGACAAGCCGCGGCACCCGTGCGGCGAGAATCGCGCCGGCACACATCGGACACGGCTCGAGCGTGACGACGAGAGTCGCCCCCGTCAGGTGCCAGTCGCCCGTCGCTCGCGCGGCAGCGCGCAGAGCAAGCACCTCGGCGTGGGCGGTAGGGTCTGCGGTCGCCTCGCGTTCATTGTGGCCGATCCCAAGGATCCTGCCCTCGGCATCGACCACGACCGCACCCACCGGAACGTCGCCGGTCTCGGCACAGCGCTGAGCTTCGTCAAGCGCCAGCTGCATCCAGCCGTCGAAAGCCGCCGGCACGGGCGAACCGTGAGGCAGTGCAGGCACGCGGCACCTCCGAACTCTCGACTCCGCTAGCCTCGAGCCTATGCGAGTGCACGTGGCCGACCACCCCCTCATCACCCACAAGCTCACGGTGCTCCGCGACAAGAGGACGAAGTCGCCGACGTTCCGTGCGCTCACCGAGGAGCTCGTCACGTTGCTCGCCTACGAGGCGACCCGCACGGTCCGCACCGAGCCGATCGACATCGAGACCCCTGTGGGCCCGACGACCGGTCTGGCCATCAGCAAGCCCCGTCCGTTGGTGGTGCCGATCCTGCGCGCGGGCCTCGGCATGCTCGAGGGAATGACCAAGCTGGTGCCATCGGCCGAGGTCGGATTCCTCGGCATGATGCGCGACGAAGAGACCTTGCAGCCGACCACCTACGCCGAACGTCTGCCCGACGATCTCTCGAACCGGCAGTGCTTCGTGCTCGATCCGATGCTGGCGACGGGTGGGTCACTGATCGCCGCGATCGATTTCCTCCTCACGCGCGGGGCCGTCGATGTCACAGCCGTGTGCATCCTGGCGTCACCCGAAGGTCTGGCCGCCGTCGAGAAAGCGATGCACGGTCGCGAGGTGTCAATCGTGCTGGGTGCCGTCGACGAGCGACTGAACGAGAACGGGTACATCGTGCCGGGACTGGGCGACGCGGGCGACCGTTTGTACGGGCTCGCCTGAGCTTTTGCCCGGTCGCGACCGGGTACGACGCGTACCGCTCGGTTGACAGACACCCGGAGGTGCGAAACAATCACCCTTATGAATGCAGACGCGCACGCCCCGATCACCCGTGAGGTTCACACCTCCCGAGGTCTCGTGGGGATTACCGGCATGGTTATGCCGGTTGCCGTCCTGTGTTGTCGAATGCATGCCTAACCGGCATCCGACCCGCCGAGTCACCGCTGGTCTGCAGGCCTGATACAGCTGCCCTGCAACCCGCGACCGCGAGTTGAACCTCACCAGGTTCGCGCGGACGTGACTCCGGATGCACAATCCGCCCCACAAGGCGGAGCATCCCTCCCCGCTCCAAGATCCCGGGCTTCATTTTCCCGACTTGCGAGCCTCGCGGCACACACCGAAGGCATCGCGTTCCTTCTCCGCACCCGGCCTGCTCCCTAGGGGCTCGGGTTGGCGGACGAACGGGTGACTTCCTCGTCCCAAAGGACTCCCCCATGTCTCTCGCTCTTGACACCACCAGCATCCAGGCCCCGTCCACTCAGGCCCCCGCCACCCGCCACCTCACCGCGGTCGAGCCCCCGGCTCCCGCCCCCCGCCTCAGTGCCGTTCCCGCGGGCACCGAGGCACGCGGGTTCGTTCTCTACGTCGGCATCGACGAGCTGAAAGCGGCCGACGCCGGCACCAGCCTCGGCGAGATCGTCTCCCAGCTCCGTGCCCTCACCGCTCAGCTCGCCCCCGCCGCCGAAACGCACGCGGCCGTGGCCCTCGCTCCCGAGGGGGCGGGCGGGCGCGACGTCGACGTTGTCCGGCTGGCACTCCAGGATCCGGCAGCCCTCGCCAAGCACCGCCGGACCGAGGTCGACGAAGAACCCGGTGCTCGCGGCGGTGTGGTGGTCGACATCTCCCGCAAGCGCCTCCTGCTCGACGGCGACGTTGCCCCCCTCACGTACAAGGAGTTCGAGCTGCTGCAGTACCTCGTGCTCCGCGAGGGTCGCACCATCGAGCGCACCGAGCTGATCTCCAGCCTCTGGTCGGCGGGCGATGACGAAGACGCACCCAACGAGCGCACCATCGACGTCCACGTGCGTCGCCTTCGCTCGAAGCTCGGGGCCTTCGAGGACATCGTCCGGACCGTGCGCGGTGTCGGCTACCGCTTCGACCGTCACGCCGACGTGTCGATCCGCCAGGCCTCCACCCCTTCTCCCGACGTCTTCTGATCAGCTGTCGAGGCGCCTCGCGGCGTTGTCGTCGGGCGCGATAGCGCCGCTATCGCTTCCTCCTCCGCCTTGCGATCCACCGCGACATCAGATCAGGCTATTTTGTCCCCCAGGGCGCGGACCGGGTGTACCCCGGTTTACCCGATGGCCATGTTTTTACAAGGATGTTCCCAGAAAAATAACGATTGGGTAACTAGCCCTCGTTACCAAGTCGTTATAGATTGATGTCACTGAAGTTGTTTGCTGTGGCAGCTTCAGTGGAATGTGATTGCAGGACACTCTTGGTGCAAGGGAGAGGGTCGGTCTCTAGCCTCTGAGACCGACCCTCAGTCCGTTAAGCGGTCCCTTCGGCCGTCGCGAGAACGCCGACGCACCCCCGTCCGGACTAACCCAGCGCCGACGGCGGGGGCCTCTCGTCCGGACGGGGGTGCGTCGCACGGGGACGGCGGCCGGCCGAGCGGTCCGACTTTTCGTAGACTGGTGGCCACCAATCAGTCGAGGAGCACCCGAGTGAGCGACAAGACAGTGAGCGACAAAGCGCTGGCGGTCAACGCGTGGGAGTCCCTCTTTCGCGCCCAGGTCACGATCATGCGCGAGTTGACGGCGTGTTTTCCGACCGGTGAGATCTCGTTCAACGAATACGACGTGCTATTCAACCTCTCCAGTCAGCCTGAGCGACGGGCTCGCATCAAGGAGCTGACGCAGCACCTGCTGCTCACGCAGCCGAGCATCAGCCGTCTGGTCGACCGACTCGCCTCGAAGGGCATCGTCTCGAAGCTGAGCGATCCGGGCGACGGCCGGGGCATCATCGTGGTCATGACCGACCTCGGTGGCGACATCTTCCGCACGACGGCAGTCCGACATGCCGACGCGATCTCGCGTCGGGTCGGGGGCACCCTCGATCGGGCGGAGCTCATGCAGCTCCTCGAGCTCTGCACGAAACTTCGTCTCGGCACCCAGATCGCCGACACCCCGGTCGACGATCGCCTCTGCCCGACTGGTGCCGGGGCCGAGTGACCTCACCGTCGATCGTCTGGCTGCGTGACGACCTGCGTCTCAGCGACAATCCGGCGCTTCACCAGGCGGTGCAACGGGGTGAGCACATCGTTGTCGTCTACGTCCTCGACGACGAGACGCCGGGCATCCGGCCCCTCGGTGGCGCCTCGCGCTGGTGGCTGCATCAGAGCCTCACGGCGCTCGCCGCCGACCTCGAGGATCGGGGAGCTCAGCTGACGCTCCGACACGGTCCGGCCGCGACAGAGATCCCTCACCTCGTCGATGAGGTTGGGGCGGGAGCCGTCTACTGGAATCGTCGCTACGGTCTCGCCGCTCGTGAGACGGACGCGGCGCTCAAGGCGACGCTGCGCGACCAAGGCGTCGAGGTCGACAGCTTTCAGGGCAGTCTGCTGTTCGAGCCGTGGACCGTGCGGACCGGATCCGGAACCCCCTTCAAGGTCTTCACCCCGTTCTATCGTGCCTGCCTCGAACAGCCAGAACCCCGGCGCCCCTCCCCCTCGCCCGCCGCGATCGACTCTCCCCGACGCGCTCCCGCGAGCGACGACCTCGCGTCGTGGGCGCTCGAACCCTCGCGCCCTGATTGGGCCTCCGGCCTCCGCGAGCGCTGGGAGCCGGGCGAGGCGGCCGCGCATCGCACTCTGGAGCGCTTCGTCGCGGGCGACCTCGCCGACTATGACGATCGGGACTTCCCCGGGAGAGACACGACGAGTCACCTCTCGCCCCACCTGCGATTCGGTGAGATCAGTCCGTTCCAGGTCTGGCATCGTCTTCGCGCCGGCGTGCCCGACGAGGCAGGCGGTCAGGTCGCCCCGTTCCTTCGGCAGCTCGTCTGGCGCGAGTTCAACCATGCGGTGCTCTTTGCGAATCCCCACCTCGCCACAGCCAACTACCGGCCCGAGTTCGACGAATTCCCCTGGTCGACACCGGACGTCGGCGCCGTCGAAGCCTGGCGGAGGGGTCTCACGGGAATCCCGCTCGTCGACGCCGGCATGCGCGAGCTGTGGCAGACGGGCACCATGCACAACCGGGTGCGAATGGTGGTCGCCAGCTTCCTGATCAAGAACCTCCTCGTCGACTGGCGGATCGGCGAGCAGTGGTTCTGGGACACCCTGGTCGACGCCGACGAGGCGAACAACCCGGGCAACTGGCAGTGGGTCGCCGGATCCGGGGCCGACGCCGCCCCCTACTTCCGTGTCTTCAACCCGGAGCTGCAGGCCGATAAGTTCGACACGCAGCGAGAGTACATCCGGCGCTGGGTACCCGAGATCGACACCGCCGACTACCCCCTGCCGATCGTTGATCTCAAAGACAGTCGTGCGCGCGCTCTCGCGGCCTACGACACGATGCGAAGAAGGGCAGGTGTCGCGTGATCTTCCGACGAGAACTGCGAGCGGCGGCCACGGGGGTCGACACCCTGTTCAGAACGCGCTCCGACGACCAGAGGGCGCCTAGCGCGTCCTACGGTGTCTTCGACCGCGAGGGCCTCGTGCACACCGGCTCGACGGGCCAGGTCGCGGGCAAATCCCCGACCGCGGACACGATCTACCGCATCGCCTCCTGCACGAAGAGTTTCACCGCGACGGCTCTGCTCGCCCTGCGCGACGCCGGAGCGCTGACGCTCGACGACCCCGTGACCGAGTTCGTTCCCGCTTTCGCCGCGGTCCGCCTGCCCACCGCCGACTCCCCCGTTCCCACGCTTCGCATGCTGCTCACCATGTCGGCCGGACTGC
>JAODMX010000482.1 GCA_025464735.1 Frondihabitans sp.
CTGACCATCCACGCAAGGACGGTTTCGGGACCGAGACCGATCTCGAGTTTCTCGCGATGGCTGACGAGTTCGGATCCCATCAGGTCGGTCAGGGCCACCTGAGCGTGACTCGCGCCCAGATCGGCGGCGAGAACGACTCGGGCTGACGGAAGGAGTGCGATGCGCGAGGGAGGGCGACCGCCCGTAGAAACGGCGTCGGCGACCGGGCCGATCAGGCCCATCTCGGCGAGGGCGTCCAATCGGATCCCGATGGTCGACCGCGCGAGACCCGTCATCGCGGCGAGTTCGGCCCGCGTGCGCGGCTGACCGTCGCGGAGGAGTTGAAAGAGGTCACCCGCCCCCGTCGAGCCGAGGGCCGACGACCGCGCGGCGTCAGACATGAAAGGAGTAAATCACAGCTTTTGGGGGAGCGGGAAGAAATGGTGTCGATGATCAATCTACTTTTGCTTGACCATCGACAGAAGTGCACCTAGTGTGAGTCTCGGTCGACGGAGTGCTCGCGGTTCGCCTCGCGCAGATACCCGCCGCCCACCGAAAAACTCAGTGAGGAGAAAACACGGTGACCACAGCTTCCACAACGGCCGTTCCGCTCGTGACAGGCCCCCTGTCTGTGCAGCTCTACACGGTGCGAGACGCCATCGCCGACGATCTTCCCGGCACGTTGGCCCGTGTGGCAGGCCTCGGGTTCACCCTGGTGGAACCGTACTCGTTCGTCGACCGCGCCGACGAGTACGCAGAACTCCTTCCGGCCAACGGTCTCAGTGCCCCCAGCGCGCACGTCAAGCTCGTCGGCCAAGACCTCGCCCCCATCTTCGCCGCCGCCAAGCGCCTCGGAATCCAGACAATCATCGATCCGCACATCGATGAGAGCCGCTGGACGACGCGGGCCGACATCGAGCGGGTGGCACGTGACCTGTCGGCGATCGCCGACCAGGCGGCGACTGAGGGCTTGACGGTGGGCTATCACAACCATGCCTTCGAGCTTGAGAACGTCATCGACGGAACTCCCGCCCTCGAGATCTTCGCTGCGGCTCTCGCCGACGGCGTGTTCTTAGAGGTCGACACCTACTGGGCCGAGGTCGGCGGCCAGGATGTCACAGCGCTCCTCGGGAGGCTTGGCGACAAAGTCCGTTTCCTCCACATCAAAGATGGCCCGAAGACTGCGTCCAACAAAGATCAGGTCGCGGTCGGCGACGGGGCGATGCCGGTGGCCGAGATTCTGGCGATCGCGCCGCAGGCCCTTCCCGTCGTGGAGCTCGACGACTTCGACGGAGACGTCTTCGAGGCCGTCGCCGACAGCTATCGGTACCTCACCGGTGGCGCGGCCTCGGCATGACCGAGATCGTGATCGTGTCGACCTCTAGGTTTCCGCTCGCCGAGTCCGCCCAGACCAGGGGGAGCGTGCCGGTCACGGGCTCCCTGGCCGCGACGGACGAGCTGCCCACGGGACGCAATTCCCCGGTAGCCACCCTGCACTGAATCCGCTTTCCGACGAGCTCCTGCCGTCATTTTTCTGAACGGAGGCACGAAACTTTCGCTGAAAAATCGAATCTTTCTAGTCGCACAGCCTTGTCGTCGACTCGATAACGATCCGGAAAAGCAGCGCAAACCGAGTTGACTTGCTCGCATCCTTCGGTGAAGATGATGCCAGTAAGTGCTTCTCAGAGCTGAATGTCTGCCCTAGTCAGCGTTCAACGGCTCGAAAAGTTTTTATTCAAAGAAGAGTAAAAGTTGCGCGGCAAAGCTGCCGTCGCACGGAAGGACACTGACCATGCCAAACGAAATTACGGGCTCCGCATTCAGCCGTCGCACATTCCTGGGTCTGGCCGGAGGGGTATCAGCTGTCGGTCTCCTGGCAGCCTGCACCAGCGGCGGCGGCTCCGGCGGCGGTAAGAGCTCCACGGGCACCATCAAGTTCTGGAACATGCCATGGGGCAGCCCGGCATTCAACACCCTGGACAAGAAGATCACGACGGCTTACAAGCCGGCCTCGGGCCTTGGCGCCGCCAGCTACCAGGTCATCCAGTGGGCGAACTTCACCCAGACCTTCTCGTCGGCTATCGCCTCGAACACCGGCCCCGCGGTCTCCTCGGGTGGTGGAACGCAAGCCTTCCAGTTCGCCTCGCAGGGCAAGATCGCCTACGCCGACGACCTTCTGGACAGCTGGAAGAAGAACGGCATCTACGACGACTTCCTCCCGGGCCTGGTCGACACGATGAAGACGAGCAAGGGTTACGCCGCTGTTCCTTACAACCTCGACATGCGCGTCATGTGGTACAGCAAGTCGCTTCTCGCGAAGGCCAGCGCCAACGTGCCGACCGACTGGCAGAGCTACCTCGACGCCTGCGCCGCACTCAAGAAGATCGGTGTCTACGGCTGGGGTCAAGGATCCGGTGCCGGTAACTTCACCGGCAGCCACATCATGGTCAGCTTCATGATCAACAACGGTGGTGGCCTGTTCGACGAGAACCAGAAGCCGAACTGCGTCACCAGTGCCAACGTCGAGGCCATCGACTTCATCCTCGAACTCGTCTCGAAGGGGTACACCGACCCGGCCTCGGCCACCTACACGAGTGCCAACGTCGAGGCGCAGTGGAAAGCCAAGAAGTTCGGCATGGGCTGGGACGGCGCCGGTCTTCCAGCGAACGTCGGCGGCGACTCGACGACCGACCTCATCGTTGGCGACCCACTGACGAGCCCGGCTGGCAAGAAGGGTGCCCTGTACTTCCCGAACAACATCATGATGTACAAGAACACCCCGAGCCAGAAGGGATCCGAGGCGTTCCTCACGTA
>JAODMX010000488.1 GCA_025464735.1 Frondihabitans sp.
GTTCGTCATGCAATCTCCTAGAATGGGTAGGTTGACCGTCGCGTAACGCGCCCATCAGCGGTTCCACGCTCGATCCCTATCATCCTAGGGGCGGCCCACCGGCGGGCGGCGTTGTGGACACCTCATCAGATGATTGGACTTTTGCTGTGCTCTCCGTGCACGACCTCGAGATTCGCGTTGGCGCCCGCCTCCTCATGGAGGGTGTCACGTTCCGGGTCGACAAGGGCGACAAGATCGGCCTGGTCGGCCGCAACGGCGCCGGCAAGACGACCATGACCAAGACCCTGGCGGGAGAAACCCTGCCCACCGGTGGCTCCATCGAGAAGACCGGCGAGATCGGCTACCTTCCACAGGATCCCCGCTCCGGCAACCCGGAAGACCTGGCGCGCACCCGGATCCTGGATGCCCGCGGGCTCGGTCAGATCCTGCTCGGGATCCAGAAGGCGACCGTCGAGATGGGCAGTGACGACCCTGCGGTGGCAGAGAAGGCCATGAAGCGCTATGGCGACCTCGACGACCGCTTCAACGCCCTGGGCGGGTACGCGGCCGAGGCGGAGGCCGCCTCCATCGCGAGCAACCTGAGTCTTCCCGATCGCATTCTCGAGCAGCCACTGTCGACCCTCTCGGGCGGTCAGCGACGTCGTATCGAGCTGGCCCGGATCCTGTTCTCGGCAGCCGACACGATGATCCTCGACGAACCGACCAACCACCTCGACGCCGACTCGGTGGTCTGGCTCCGCGAATACCTGAAGACCTACCAGGGCGGCGTGATCGTGATCAGTCACGACATCGAGCTCGTCGACGAGGTCGTCAACCGCGTGTTCTACCTCGACGCGAACCGTCAGCAGATCGACATCTACAACATGGGCTGGAAGCACTACCAGCGCCAGCGCGCCGCCGACGAGGAGCGCCGCAAGAAGGAGCGCGCCACGGCCGAGAAGCAGGCGTCTGCGCTGCAGAAGCAGGCCGCACGTTTCGGCGCCAAGGCCACGAAGGCCGCGGCGGCGCACCAGATGGTCGCTCGCGCCGAAAAACTGCTCGCGGGTCTCGACGAGGTGCGCGTCGCCGATCGCGTCGCCAAACTGCGTTTCCCGACTCCGGCCGCCTGTGGTCGCACCCCGCTCATGGCCTCCAACCTCTCGAAGAGCTACGGCTCCCTCGAGATCTTCACGGCGGTCGACCTGGCCATCGACCGCGGCTCGAAGGTCGTGGTGCTGGGTCTGAACGGTGCGGGCAAGACCACGCTGCTCCGGATCCTGGCCGGGGTCGACGAGCCCGACACGGGGCAGCTCGAGCCGGGGCACGGCCTCCGCATCGGCTACTACGCCCAGGAGCACGAGACGATTGACGTGAAGCGCAGCGTGCTCGAGAACATGGTCTCGTCGTCGCCGAACATCACCGAGACCGAGGCCCGACGCGTGCTCGGGTCGTTCCTGTTCACCGGCGACGACTCGTCGAAGCCCGCCGGCGTACTCTCCGGCGGCGAGAAGACTCGGCTCGCCCTGGCGATGATCGTGGTGTCGGGCGCCAACGTCCTGCTGCTCGACGAGCCCACCAACAACCTGGACCCCGCTTCGCGGCTCGAGATCCTCGACGCGTTGAACAACTACGAGGGCGCCGTCGTCCTGGTCAGCCAAGACGAGGGCGCGGTCGAGGCACTGAACCCCGAGCGCGTGCTGATCCTGCCCGACGGCACCGAGGACCACTGGAACAAGGACTACTCGGATTTGATCACACTGGCCTAGCCAGCGGGACCGTCGGCGCAGGACGCTGGCCTAGCCAGCGAGACCGTCGGCGCGGAGCGCAGGCCTAGCCAGCTCCGTTCACAATCGGGGTCAATCCGGTGCTCTTACCGCGTTTTGGCGCGTTGTCAGCCCATTCGCCCCCGATCCTGAACGCGTTCGGGCCGCTGCGCGGTATCACCCGGCAGGAGCGTGCGTTCATCCGCCCGGGCGAGGCGTTCGCGTCCCGGATCCGACACGCTGGAAGGGATGCGGGCAACGGTCCCGCGCTGCCGGGGGACCGGATGGACGAACTGATCTGGGAAGCCGTAGACGGTCCGGACTCGCCCCCTATCGAACCAGCGCAAGGCGCTTCGACGTACGTAATGCGGGTCGGTGCGCAGGATCCTGCCGCACTCACCGCGCTTGCCACGCTCGGGCTCGGTTCGGCCGCCGTCATCGCGGTGGACGGCGCGACCGGCTCACGAGTTCTCCTGCGCGATCCCGCCGGGCTCGTCGCGTACTTCCAGGCGCTTTTCCTGGACGGGCTCAGCGTCGAGGCACCCGCGTTCCTCGTTGTTGCGGCCTCCTTCGTCGTGCTCGGAGTCGTCCTCCGCCTGACCCGCACGCACCGCTCTTGCGACGTGTTCTGACCAGGACATCCCACGCACCCCCGTCCGGACAGAACTGCCGCCCCCTACGACACCCCGCTTGCCCGAACGGGGGTGCGTCGGCACTGCTCGCGACCTCTAGGCTCAGAAACACGACAGAGAGGGGGAGCCGTGCGACTTGAGCGCGTTACGATCGCAGCCATTGTGGTGGGGGCGTTGGCCATCGGGAGCATCGTGGTCTTCGGCCCGAGAGCGGCCCAGGAGGCAGCGGCCCACCCGACACCGATCCTCCAGCCGATCACCCCGTCGGGCTTCCCATACTCCACGGTGTCTCTGCTTCGTCGACAGCGGATGTCCACCGACGTGCTCCCGACGACCTACACCGCGACCGACTCCGAGATGGTGAGCGCCTCCGCGAGGCACGTGGTGACGGTCGGGAACAACGACGTCTGGCTCGCCGTCGACTACAAGGACGAACTATGCCTGATCTTCACGTCGCGAGGTGACGGCGGTGGCAGCACAGCCTGTGAGGACGGCGCCACAACCGCAACACACGGCGGCCTACTGGGGGCAGGCATTGGGGAACACCTCGAGGTCGACATCGTCAGTGATGGGACACAGGCCGCCGTCGAGCGACGCAAGGGCTACCGCCAGGTCGCACCCAATGCCTGGCTGTCCGGGAGCAAGCCGACCGGTGCCGCGCCCGCCATAAGTTCGTTTGCGGATCCGGACGCCTTCCCCCTCTCCGGACCCTATGCAGACTTCGCGCTGCTACGTCGTCCTCAGGAAGCCTCGGATGCGCCGCCAGCGTTTCTCCGCAACCAGTCGGGCGGAGAAGGCCAGGCGCCGATCGTCCTCGACACCGTGCGATACGCCGGAGAATGGCACCGCGCCAAAGCGTGGATCGGACTGAGCACGGCCGGCGAGGTCTGCCTCGTCGTCACCGGCGACCAGAGCGACAGCGGCACTTCATGCGGAATGCCGCAGCAGAGAGTGAAGAAGGGTTCTCAAGTGGCCGGCTTCGGATCCGGCAACATCTTCGTCAGCCTCTTCGCTGACGGCAAGCCGAGCACCGACGACACTCGGCAGCTCCACAAAGTCGCACCAAACGTCTGGATCGGCAAGATCAACGACTGATGCGCGTGCCCGGCCGCGAGCTCTCGTAGCCAGCCTCGTCGAGCAGGTCGTCTTCGATGTCGCGATCGTCGGGGCCTCGCCTGGCCTTGCGGTAGGCGCGGGTCTCTTCGAGCCAGCGCTGGTCTTCTTCGTCGCTGTTGATGTTGTCGTACTCCTGGCGGATGGCGTACCCGAAGAAGGCGAAGGCGGCGACCGCGAACATGATCCACTGGATCGCGTACGAAAGGTTGAGGCCGTAGTCGACGGACGGCTTCTGTGCGAGCTTCGGCATGGTGCCGACCGACGGCGTCTCGCTCTTGAGGTTGCCGTAGGCGGCGGAGTACACCGGCTGCGAGACGTACTTCTGAATGTCGCCGAGGTCGACCGCCTGCACTTCTCGTTGCGCGGGGATGTCGGTGCGGCCGTTCGGATACGGCTCTGTCCCGGCCAAACGGGCGACGACGGTCACCTGACCCGTCGGCGGCGTGGGAATCGAGTCGGGGTAGTCGTGATCGTTGCCGGTGGGGATCCAGCCGCGGTCGACGATGAAGACGTCGCCGCTCGCCACCTGGAGCGGCACGAGCACATCGAAGCCCGGAAAGCCGTTGTACGACTGGTCGCGAAGAAGAAGGGTCTCTTTCGTCAGGTACAGACCCGTGACGCGAACCTGCGAGAACTCGTCGTTGGACGTGTACGACCCCCGATCAGTCAGGATCGTCTCGAGGTCGACGGGCTTGGAGTTGTAGTTCGCGTTGAGTTTGTCGAGTAGGGCGAGGTTCTCCGATTTCCGCTCCCACTGCCAGTGCGAGAGTACGACGCAGATGATCGCGAAAACGACCGCGACACCCAAATAGCCCAACCATCTGCGCGAAAAAGCGAACCGCCACTGCTTCACGACGTGGCCTCCGCTCCGACCGACTCGACGGTCACACCCAGCGCGGTCACCACCACGGGGAAGTCGCGGGAGCGCAGGAACTCTGCGAGAAAGTCTACGTGCTCGTCACACGCCGCCCAGACCTTCACCCGGTCGATGGAGTGGATTTTCGGGTTACGCCAATGAACCGCACGGGTGGCGTTCTCGCGGCACTCGGCCCGAGAGCACTGGACAGTATCCGGGCCAGCCTGCCCGAGGATCATCGCGGAGCGGGCCGCTCATTGCCGTCGCTGGGCGAGGCGGGCGGGCGGTACAGGTCGACGGTGCCCGGTCGTTCTACCGTGCCCCGGAGGCCCTCGTGGCCGACGTTCGCGAGAACGACTGCGACGTACGGGAGAACGATTGCCCCGATCGCGGGAACGAGCGCCCACCACCCGGGCACCAGGAACGCGACGATGATGCAGACAAGCCGCACGAGCATGGCCAGGGAGTACCTGATCATTCGGCCGTGTCGCTCTTGATCGGGCGACGGCGGCAAGGAGGTGATCGTGTTGCTGATCGCGTTCTTGGTTTTCGTCTTCATCAACTCACAGGCTCACAGCGTCTCGAATAGGACGCTCAGTCCAATGCTAAGTCGTTCTGCGGTCAACAGTAGGCTTGTCGGCGTCGATGCGGCGGTGGCAATCGCTCCTGCTGTCGGCAGATCTCTCGCCTTCGAACGACTTGGAGTCTCCATGACCACGCCTCGCACCGTCCTCATCTCAGGAGGCAACCGTGGCATCGGCTACGCCATCGCTCAGCAGTTCGTCGCCGAGGGTCACCGCGTCGCCGTGACCGCCCGGTCGGGTGAGGGGCCAGAGGGCACCCTGACGGTTCGCGCCGACATCACCGACACCGCATCGATCGACCAAGCGTTCACCGAGGTCGAGGCCGCCCTCGGCCCCATCGAGGTCGTCGTCGCCAACGCGGGCGTCACCAACGACATGCTGCTGATGCGGATGTCCGACGACGACTTCCTCTCGGTCGTCGACACGAACCTCGGCGGCGCGTTCCGCCTCGTCAAACGTGCCTCGAAGGGCATGCTCAAAGCGCGCTTCGGCCGCATCGTCTTGATCTCCAGCGTCGTCGGCCTCTACGGCAGCGCTGGCCAGGCGAACTACGCGGCCTCGAAGGCGGGTCTCGTCGGCTTCGCACGTTCGATCACGCGCGAGCTCGGCGCGCGCGGCATCACCGCCAACGTCGTTGCGCCCGGCTTCGTCGAGACCGACATGACCGCCGTGCTTCCCGAAGCGCAGCAGGCCGAGTACAAGAAGTCGATCCCCGCAGGCCGGTACGGTACGCCCGAAGAGGTCGCGAAGGCTGTCGCCTGGCTGTCCTCCGACGACGCCGCCTACATCTCGGGCGCGGTCCTTCCCATCGACGGCGGTCTTGGCATGGGGCACTGACCGGAGGTTCGACGAACCCCTGGCCGCCCTTCAGCCCCGAAGGCCGAGCAGCGGAAGAACCTGCGCGAGGTCGCGGAGCGGCATCGCGACATCGGCCGCCTCGCGCACACGGGGCTTGGCATCAAACGCCACCGACAGGCCCGCTTCCCGCATCATCTCGAGGTCGTTCGCACCGTCACCGATGGCAACCGTGTGGGCGAGTGGGATCCGGGCCTCCTCGGCCCACTCGCGAAGCGCGAAGGCTTTCGCGGCAGCGTCGACGATCGGGCCGGAGACGCGCCCGGTCAGGCGACCGCCCTCGACCTCGAGGCGGTTGGCGCGCCAGCCATCGAGCCCGAGCCGCTCGGCGAGCGGGTCGAGGATCTCATGGAACCCGCCCGAGACGACGGAGACGAGGCCCCCTGACGCGTGGATCGCGGTGATGAGCTCCGGGACACCCTCGGTGACCAGGATCCTGCGGGTCGCCTCGGCGAAACTGCTCTCGGGGAGCCCGGCGAGGGTCGCCACCCGCTCCCGAAGGCTCTGAGCGAAGTCGAGCTCGCCCGCCATGGCGCGGACGGTGATGTCACGAACCCGGTCGTGCGAACCGGCCGCCTCGGCCAACAACTCGATAGCCTCGTTCTCGATCAGCGTGGAATCGACGTCGAGGACTACGAGAAAGCGGGGCACCTTTCAAGGGTAGTGGTGGCCCGAGCGCGTTCGAGCATCACGGCTCGACGCGCACACCCTTCCCGACGACGGTGATGCCCGAGGGCGTCACGGTGAAACCTCGCGCTCGGTCCGCCTCGGCATCAAGCCCGACGTGCGCGCCGTCGGTGATGACGACGTCTTTGTCAAGGATCGCCCGATTCACGATCGAGTTCTTGCCGATGTAGGTGCGTTCGAACAACACGGAGTCGACGACTCGCGAGCCCGAGTCGAGCGTGTTCCAGGGGCCGATGACGCTGCGCTCGATGTGCGCCCCGACGGCCAGGGTGCCCAGCGAGACGATCGACTCGATAGCGGATCCGGGATTGCCGTGGGCGTCACGCCCGAACTTCGCCGGCGGGGAGTTGAGCTGCTGGCTGAAGATCGGCCAGGCCGTGTTGTAGAGGTTGAACACCGGAAGGGCGGCGATCAGGTCGCGATGGGCGTCGTAGAAAGAGTCGATCGTGCCGACATCACGCCAGTAGAACCGATCTCGTTCGGTCGAGCCGGGGACGATGTTCTGGTTGAGGTCGTAGACCGCGGCGTCCCCCCGCGACACGAAGTCGGGGATGATGTCGCCGCCCATGTCGTGGTTCGACGACGGGTTCTCACCGTCGCGGAGGACGGCGTCGATCAGCGCGTCGGCGTTGAAGACGTAATTGCCCATCGACGCGAGGACCTCATCGGGGGAGTCGGCAAGACCCACGGGGTTGCTTGGCTTCTCGAGGAACGCTTCGATCAGGGTCGAGTCGTCGGCGTCGGTCTGGATCACGCCGAACTGGTCCGCGAGCGAGATCGGCTGACGGATTGCCGCGACGGTCGCGCTCTTGCCGGAGGCGATGTGCGCCTCGACCATCTGTGAGAAGTCCATCCGGTAGACGTGGTCGGCTCCGACAACGACCACGATGTCGGGCTTCTCATCGCGGAGGAGATTGAGGCTCTGCAGGATGGCATCAGCCGAACCCGCGAACCACCGCTTGCCGAGCCGTTGCTGGGCCGGGACGGATGCCACGTACGCGCCGAGCAGCCCCTCGATGCTCCAGGTCTGCGAGACGTGCCGGTCGAGACTGTGCGACTTGTACTGCGTCAGGACCACGATCTGGCGGAGCCCCGAGTTGATCAGGTTGGACAGCGCGAAGTCGATGAGTCGGTAGTTACCGCCGAACGGAACCGCCGGTTTCGCTCGATCGGCCGTCAGCGGCATCAGTCGCTTGCCCTCTCCGCCAGCCAACACGATGCCGAAGATCTTCTTTGATGCCATGTGGCCAGAATGGCACGTTTGACACGCAGGCGACTACCGTAAGGGCCGTGCGAGTCGATGTGATCACCAAAGAATATCCGCCGAACGTCTACGGGGGAGCAGGCGTCCATGTGACGGAGCTCGTCAAAGCGCTCCGTCCCTTCATCGACGTTCGCGTCCGGGCCTTCGGGGATGCCCTCGATGAGAAGGGCACGACGGGGTATCCCGACCTGACAGAGTTGGACGGGGCCAACCCGGCCCTCAAGACCCTGGGCGTCGACGTCGCCATTGCCCAGGATGTCGCGGGGGCCGACCTGGTCCACTCGCACACCTGGTACGCGAACGCCGCAGGTCAGCTCTCTCAAATGCTTCACGGGATCCCCCACGTGCTCACGGCGCATTCGCTCGAGCCACTGCGTCCCTGGAAGGCGGAGCAGCTCGGTGGCGGCTACCGGGTGTCCAGCTGGATCGAACGACAGGCCTACGAGACCGCCGACGCGGTGATCGCGGTCAGCGACGGCATGCGGCGCGACATCCTGCGCTCGTATCCGAGCATTGACCCCGGGAAGGTCAGCGTCGTCTACAACGGCATCGACCTCGAGGGGTGGCGCCGCGTCGATGATCCCGACCTGGTGCGCTCGCTCGGTATCGACCCCGACCGCCCCGCGGTGGTGTTCGTCGGTCGCATCACGCGCCAGAAGGGGCTGCCCTACCTCCTACGTGCGGCCGCCCAACTCCCGGACGACGTCCAGCTGATCCTGTGCGCTGGCGCCCCCGACACACCCGAGATCATGGCCGAGGTCACCGGGCTCGTCGAGGAGTTGCAGCAGACGCGGAAAGGTGTCGTCTGGATCGAGCGAATCCTGCCCCGCGACGAACTGTGCGCAGTCCTGTCGAGCGCGACCGTCTTCGTCTGTCCGTCGATCTACGAACCGCTCGGCATCGTCAATCTCGAGGCCATGGCCTGCGGACTTCCCGTGGTGGGCACGGCGACCGGGGGTATCCCCGAGGTGGTGGCCGATGGCTTCAGCGGAACCCTCGTTCCCATCGAGCAAGCGAGCGACGGCACCGGGACCCCGCTGGATCCGGAAAAATTCGTCTCGGATCTCGCCGCGGCACTCAACCAAACGGTCAGCGACCCCGGTCTGGCCGCCCTGATGGGCCGAGCCGGACGAGCCCGAGCCGAGCGTGACTTCAGCTGGTCGAACATCGCCGAGCGGACGCTCGAGGTGTATCGAGCGCTGGTGTGACCGCAGTTCTCCACAGTGCCGATTCGTTGACGTTTCGGCTCAGACGGGTGGAATAGAGTTCTTGTATGCCCACCGTTCTGAAGCTCACCGATGTGTCCGTCGTTCGGAATGGCTCTCCGGTCGTTGACTCCCTCTCGTGGACCGTCGACTCCGAAGAGCGCTGGGTGGTGCTCGGCCCCAACGGAGCCGGCAAGACGACCGTCCTGCAGGTCGCGGCGGCCCAGACCCACCCGTCGTCGGGCGCAGCTGAGGTTCTGGGCGACGATCTGGGGAGCGTCGATCTGTTTGACCTTCGTCCCCGCATCGGCTTCGCATCGACCACCATTGCCCGACGCATTCCGCCGCGCGAAACAGTCCTCGACGTGGTCCTCACGGCTGCATACTCCGTCACCGGCCGCTGGAACGAAGAGTATGAGCCCGTCGACGTGCGCCGCGCACACCGCGTCCTCGACGAGTGGAACCTCGACCACCTGGCCGATCGAGCCTTCGGTGAGTTGAGCGACGGCGAACAGAAGCGGGTGCAGATTGCGCGCTCGGTCATGACCGACCCCGAGCTTCTCCTCCTCGACGAGCCGGCCGCTTCGCTCGACCTCGGTGCTCGCGAAGAGCTGCTGCGCATGCTCTCCGGCTACGCCTCATCCGAGGGCTCTCCGGCCATCGTCATGGTCACGCACCACGTGGAGGAGATCCCGCGCGGCTTCACCCACGCCCTCCTGCTGAACCACGGGCGCGTCGTCTCAGCGGGCCCGATCGCCGACGTCATCACCGCGGAGACCCTCGGCGACACCTTCGGCCTCGCACTCAGCGTGACCGAAGAGGATGGCCGGTTCAGCGCTCGCGCGCTCTGAGTCGTCTGGTCAGCTCCCGCCGCCGGGCGCTCGCGCGCTCTGAGCCCAGTGGTCGACTGGGGGCCGTGCTCGATCGCGGCCGTGACTAGCGCACACCGCGCATGAGGCGCAGGACGGGTCGTGCGAAAAGCAGCAGCGCGGCACCGACCGCGATCGCCACCACCCCGAGCACGCCGAAGTAGGGAGCCTCCGCCTCCGGCGAGTACAGCCCGGCGAGCTGCCCCGAGATGGCGGTGCCGAGGGCGACCGAGAGAAAGAACAGCGCCACCATCTGACTCCGAAACACCGTCGGAGCGAGCTTCGTCGCCACCGACAAGCCCACCGGAGACAACAGGAGCTCGGCGATCGTGAAGACGAGCAGGATGGCGGCCAGCGCGACGACCGGCGTACCGTGCGCCCCTGTGCCGACGAACGGCAGGAACAGCAGGAATCCGAGCCCGACGACGCCGGTGCCTAGAGCGAACTTCACCGGGGTCGGGGGCTGCCTCGTGCCGAGTCTCGTCCAGACCGCGGCGAAGACGCCCGACAGGACGATGACGAAGATCGGGTTGATCGACTGCACCCACGCGATCGGGAACTCCCCACCGAAGACCGAGCGGTCGAGCCGATCGGCGGCATAGATCGTGATCACGGTGAACTGCTGCTGGTAGATCGACCAGAAGACGACGCTCGCGATGAACAGGGGGATGAACCCGATTACGCGACTACGCTCATCGGCGCTCAGCGACCGCCTCGTCAAGATGATGACGAAGTAGAGCACCGACGCAATCGCAGTCACCACGATGACGATGAGCGCGAGGTTCGTCGCCGTGATGAGCCCCAGGGCGACGGCGAGCACGATGATGACGACTCCCGCCGCAGCCACGATCAGGACTCGAGGGAGCTGACCCTGGGGGAGCGGGCTAGGAACGACCGCTGTCTCTTGCGGAAGATTCTTGCGCCCCAGGCTGTACTGCGCGAGACCCGCAGCCATGCCGAGGGCGGCCAGCCCGAAGCCGTAGTGGAAGCCGATCGTCGACTGCAGAAGACCGGTGAGGAGTGGGCCAAAGAAGGCGCCCAGGTTGATGCCCAGGTAGTAGAGCGAGAAGCCGGCGTCGCGACGCCTGTCACTCTCGGAGTAGAGAGCTCCGACGAGCGTGGTTGCGGTGGCCTTGACCCCACCGCTGCCAATGGCGATGAGAACGAGCCCGGCGCCGACGCCAGCGATGCCGGGAACCACGGCGAGGGCGATGTGGCCGAGCATGACGATCGTGGCACTCACCAGCAGCGTGCGCTGGGCACTGAGGATCCGGTCGGCGACCCACGCACCGAGGATCGTGGCCAGATAGACACCACCGCCGTAGGCACCGACGATGCCCGCCGCCGTGGCCTTGTCGATGCCGAGGCCGCCTTTGGCCGTCGAGTAGAACAGGTAGAGCAGCAGGATGCCCTGCATGCCGTAGAAGGAGAAGCGCTCCCAGAGTTCCACCCCGAACAGGGTGGCGAGGCCGCGGGGCTGGCCGAAGAAGCGAGTGTCGCGGACTGGTTCCGTCGTCGTACTCATGGATGACAAGCCTGCCATACGTCATTGATATTTCACAAAGCGCTGTCGCTGCATTTTGACGATGCCTGAGCGGTACTCCTGCGCCGGACTCTGGTATCGTTGCTAGCTGGCCTTCGGGCCACCCCATTCGGTGCTGGCAAAAACCAGCACACTAAGACCTCCGAGGAATCCCATGAAGACCGATACGCATCCCGACTACAACCCGATCGTGTTCCGCGACCTCGCTTCGGGGGAGACCTTCCTCACGCGTTCCACCGCGACCAGCGACAAGACCATCGAGCTCGACGGTGTCACGTACCCCGTCATTGACGTCGAGATCTCGTCCGCTTCGCACCCGTTCTACACGGGCAAGCAGCGCATCCTCGACTCGGCCGGTCGCGTCGAGAAGTTCAACCAGCGCTTCAAGAACTTCGGCGGCTCCGCAAAGTAGTCGCTGCAAAAGGGCGCTCGACCTCTGGTCGGGCGCCCTTTTTGCGTGCGCGACACACGCGATTTCGGCCAACCGACCAGTGCCGCGGCACTGGCACATCGGCCGAAAAGCGGTGTTTCGCCGTGCGCGCTACAGAGGGCGGGACGGCCAGGCGCCGGACGTCGTGAACGTCGGGTCTTTGCGACGCATGTATTCCTGGAAGCTCGCGGCCTGTTCGCCGCACCAGCCGACTTGCAGCCGGTGGAGTTCGCGGGCGGGCACATCGAGTTGGTCGGGGTAGCGCTTGGCGATGGCCTGGGCGACACGGCCTGCCGCGATGGCGTCCGCACCGGCGTTGTGGGCGTCGTCGAGCAGGACCTCGTAGTAGACGGCGGCCGCTTCGAGCGTGCGCTTGCCCTTGCGGAAGCGATCGACGGCCTTGTCGATCACGAGTGGGTCGACAACACAGCCGGACTGGCCGAACATCTCCTCCTCGAGGGGCTCGATGCCGTAACGGCGGGCTTCACGGTCGAGCACGGTGAGGTCGTAGGGAGCGTTGTAGATGACGAGCGGCACGCCCCGCGTGAACACGGCGCGGAGCGCGGCGACGATCTCGGCCACGACCTCGGGCGCCGGACGCCCCTCGGCCTGAGCGCGTTCGGTGGTGACACCGTGAACGGCCGCCGCCGCCGACGGGATCTCGA
>JAODMX010000518.1 GCA_025464735.1 Frondihabitans sp.
ACTGGCTGAATCGGCCACCGCTGATGACGGCGACCGGGACAACGTCGAGCAGTCTGGCGAAGGTGTCGAGCATGAGTGGGTCGAGGGGTGACTTCGACGGCGCGAGAGTGTCGTCGAGGTCGAAGGCGACAAGGCGGGGTGAGATCATGGAATCATTCTGCCAGGGCCGCTGTCGACCGCTGACACGCGGCTTCGTCGCACTCGCGGGCGAAGCCACGCGCTAAACCCTCGGCGCCGGCGCCCGCAATAGTCCTAGGACCACCGCGATAGCCGACGGCGAGGGTTTATGAGCGCTTCGCGCGACCTCGGATCGGGCAACGGACGAAGCCCCGACCTTCAGGCCGGGGCTTCTTCCGTTGGTGGATCTGAGGGGACTCGAACCCCTGACCCCCTGCATGCCATGCAGGTGCGCTACCAGCTGCGCCACAGACCCAGAATGCTTGTCGCGAGAGGATCCCGCGGAAGCAACTTGTCAAGATTACTACATTTCGGAGGGGCGCAAGACCAACGGGCAGCGGCGTTCAGAGGTGACGCAGGTACCGCTCGGGGCCGTCGAGGAATCGCCGCCAGTGCTGCACGAGTTCGAGGTCGGCCCACGTGGTCGGGCGCACACCGTGTTCGCCGAGCTCGAGGATGCTCGCCCCGGGCAAAGCCGTGAGGAGCGGAGAGTGGGTGGCGCACACGACCTGGCTGCCCGCACCCTGAAGGTCGCTGAGCGTGCCGACGAGGCTGAGGCACGCGCTGAACGACAGAGCCGCTTCAGGCTCGTCCAGCACATAGAGACCCTTGTCGCCGAATCCGTCGAATGCCGCGAGGAAGCTCTCGCCATGACTCGCCTCGGTGAACGCCGGGCCGAAATCCAGGCGTTCGAAGACCTCGATGGCGGTCTCAGCGCGGAGAAAGAACCCCTTCGCCCGTCGGCCGACCATTCCGCTGGAGTGGCGCGACCGGTCAATGCGCAGAACCTCGCCGAGCAACGACTTGTCGAGTTCGGAACTGTAGCGAAAACCACCGCCACCGCCACGGACGTCGAGCCCCCACGCCTCCGCCAGTGCCTCGACGATGGTCGATTTTCCGCTCCCGTTCTCCCCCACGAGAAAGGTCACAGGAGCGTCGAAGCGGACGCCCTCGTCGACAAGCGCAGCGACGGCGGGCACGGTGAACGGCCATTCGACGGGGCGTGCGAGTGCTTCCGGCACGCTGATCCGATCGATGATCATAGGTTCGACGTCGACGGCCGGAGCCGACCGCGCAGGCTCAGGCCTCGGCCACCTGCGACGTCGTCTCAAGGTCGAGGGCGACGGCGGGGCAGTCGCTCCAAAGGCGCTCGAGAGAGTAGAACTGGCGCTCCTCTTCGTGGAACACGTGCACGACGACGTCACCGAAGTCGAGAAGCACCCAGCGCCCCTCAGCGCGGCCCTCACGACGGAGCGGCTTCACGCCGGCCTCGATCATCTTGTCTTCGACCTCGCCAGCGATGGCGACGACGTTACGTTCGTTGCGCCCTGAGACGAGAAGGAAGATGTCGGTGAGAGCGAGTGGCTCGGACACATCGAGGGCGACGAGGTCTTCGCCCTGTTTCGAGTCGGCGGCGCGGGCCGAGATCTGGACGAGCTCAATGGCACGGGGAGTGGCGGTCACGGATTCCTTTGGGGAAATGAAGAGAAGACGACCGGAAGGACCGATCGCGGGAGAAGGCCCGAGAGACTGCCGGGCCGGATGAAGTTACGAAGAACGGTGATCAGAGCGCGTGAGTGACGAACCCGACGACGACGAGACCCACGATAACAAGAAAGACGACGCCAGCACAGATGCTCGCGATGAGCGGGGCTCGGTTCGTCTTCGGCTTACCCGCCGCGAGGACGACTGCTCGAGTCGAGGTGTTCGCACTCACGGCCCGGCTTGCCCTCACTGGGGCGGCGTCGTTATCGGGAGCTTCGCGGTCGCCCTCTTCGAGCAGCCGGTCAATGTCGGCTCCGTCGATCCGCTGGATGTGGTGTGAACCAGTCTGCGCCAGGCTTCGCGGGAGGTCGATCGAACCAGTGATGATGACCTCGCCGGTCGCGTTAAGAGCGCCAGTGACATCGGGAAGCGTGTCGTTGTCGAGGATGAGGGCGTTCTGCTGCCCCGTGACCGTGCCGAAGTGCGAGCCGGCGTTGTCGGCAGAGTCGTCATCGACATCGGCCTGAGTGGACCAGTGGCCCGTGGGCGGCACGTAAGCGGCGGGCTCGGGAACCGACGCAGGAATGGACGGCTGACGCCGATCCGCTGCCGACGCCGGAGCAGGCGTCGACCCAGAAACGACAGGAGCCGAGACGACCGGAGATGCGACCTCATCGGCGGTCGCCGCGGGTGCCGGTGCCGGTGCTGCGGTCGGGGCGGCGGACTCCGTGGCTCCCAGAACCGTGGGTGCCGTCGCGGGCGAGGCGTCGCTGGTGCCGGATCCGGACAGGACGAAAGGAAAGACAGTGGGCGTCGACGACGGCGCCGGTACGGCAACGCGGGCTGCCTCAGAGTTGGTGCTGCCCGTTCGCCGCGGGCCGGGAACCGACTCGCCGGCGTCGCCCGTGTTGGGGTCGGCCTCGGCCTGCGGTTCGATCGAGACTTCGGCCTGACGGCGATCGACCGTGACCGGCGCGGGCAAGTCGACCTGAGGCGGGGACGACGGCGAAGCGGGTTCGGGCTCGCGAGGAGGGACCGAAGCGACAGTCGCCGCAGGTGTCGGCGTGGGAACAGGCGGGGTCACGTCTGACGAAGGTGTCGGCACACCCGAACGCCGCCCGCCACCCTGAATGTCGGCGGCATGACTCAACGCCTCAGAGAGATTGCGCTCGTTCTCCGGCTGAGGTGCCCGCAGTGGCACGGGCCCGCGGCCCGCGGGGGCCTCGGCCGCGCGCTGGGCACGAAGCTCGCGGCGGGTCGGAGCAAGACGCCCCGGCGACGATGCCGATCCGGGCGCCGGAGCTGTTATCGGAGCGGGCGCGGACGACGCCGGCTGCGGCGAGGTCACAGGCATGGCGGATGGCACTGGGGAACCCGAGACGACCGAGATGCTGCCGGTGATCGCTTCACCGGCCTCTCGCGCTCGCTCAAGCTCGCGTACCTGTCGCCGGGTAAGGGGCGGCTGGCCGTTGGTCGAACTCATGCACTCTCCGATAGGGATTCGCTTTTGACCGCTCCGGGTGGATTGTCTCGGGGTGGATTGTCACCGGGTCGGTTGACACCGGTCCGATCGTCACTCGTTCGATTGCCACTGTGCGAACGGTACAGATGGTGCTTGGAGATGTACTGAACGACACCGTCGGGAACCAAGTACCAAACCGGGGAGCCACGACCGACGCGGCCGCGGCAGTCGGTGGAGGATATCGCCAGTGCGGGAACTTCGAGCAAGCTTACTTCGCTCTCGGGGAGGCCACTGACGCTGAGGTCGTGTCCGGGCCGGGAAACGGCAACAAAATGAGCCAGTTCCCAGAGTTCTTCGACGTCTTTCCAATCGAGGATCTGCGCGACGGCGTCGGCACCGGTGATGAAGAAGAGGTCGTCGTTGGGGTGGGCGGACCGCATGTCGCGGAGCGTGTCGATCGTGTAGGTCGTGCCCTGACGGTCGATATCAACACGACTCACCGTGAATCGGGGGTTCGAGGCCGTCGCGATCACCGTCATCAGGTAACGATGCTCCCCCGCGGTGACGGTGTTCTTCATCCAGGGGTGACCTGTGGGAACGAAGATCACCTCGTCGAGACCGAACTCGGTGGCGACCTCGCTCGCGGCGACGAGGTGGCCATTGTGGATCGGGTCGAATGTGCCACCCATGATGCCGATGCGGCGTCGGCGCTCGGCGCCCTGAGTCGTCACTGACGTTGCTGACCGGACGGGGGTCAGTGCTCTTCGGGGTGGCCGAACTCGTCGATGCCCGTTTCGTGGCTGGGCTCTGCGCGAGTGACGGGCGCCTGACGGTTCGAGACGTTCTTGTAGCTGAACGTGACGAAGCCGAGGAAAGTGAAGAAGATCGCGGCCAGGCCAGCGATGATGAACGGCGGTGCGAACGTCGGTGCCAGCTTCTCCGTCTCAGCAGCGAGGCTGGTGATAAGGGCCGTAGTCAGCAGCATTGGATCTCCGTTTCGAGGGCGTACAACACACCGAGTCTAGTCGCGTCCTGCAAACGTTTCACGCATCGCCCCTCTCGGCGCGCGCGTCACACGCGCACTTGTCCCGAACCTCGTACGATCCACTTGCTGCTGGTCAGTTCGGGCAACCCCATCGGCCCCCGGGCGTGCAGTTTCTGAGTCGAGATGCCCACCTCGGCTCCGAAGCCGAACTCACCGCCGTCGGTGAACCTCGTCGAGGCGTTCACCATCACCACTGCGCTGTCGACCTCGGCGAGGAACCTCTCGGTGTTGGCGAGGTCGTTCGTGATGATCGATTCGGTGTGGTGGGTCGAATAGCGGTCGATGTGTTCCAGAGCCTGATCGAGGTCATCCACCACTCGCACGGAGATGTCGAGCGTCATGTATTCGGTCGACCAGTCGTCGGCGGTCGCCGGAACGGAGTCGGGGAAGATGCCCCGTGCCCTGTCGTCGGCGTGGATCGTCACCCCGGAGGCGCGGAGTGCCGCCAGAACGCCCGGCAGGACGCGCTCCGCCGCGCCTCGGTGCACGAGCAGCGTCTCGAGAGCGTTGCAGACGCTGGGTCGCTGCACCTTCGCGTTGTGGACGATGTCGGTTGCCCACTTCGCGTCGGCTGACTCGTCGAGGAAGACGTGGACGACGCCGGCCCCAGTCTCGATCACCGGGACCTTCGACTCGCGGACGACGGTGTCGATCAACTGGGCGCTGCCGCGGGGAATGAGGACGTCGACGTAGCCGCGGGCCCGCATCAGATCTGTTGCGCCCGCGCGGCCGAACTCGTCGATCGTCTGGACGGCCTCGGAAGGGAAGCCCGAGGCGACCAGCGCCTCCTGCACCACCTCGACGAGAACACGGTTGGTCTGTTCGGCGGCGCTCCCGCCGCGGAGGACGGCCGCGTTGCCGCTCTTCAGCGCGAGGGCGGCAATATCGATGGTGACGTTCGGGCGCGCCTCGTAGATGGCGCCAACGACTCCGAAGGGCACCCTGACCTGGGTGAGCTGCAGCCCGTTGGGCAGGATCTTGCCGCGAAGGGACTCCCCGACGGGGTCGACGAGCGTCGCGATGAGTTCCGTCGCCTCGGCGAGCGAGTCAAGTCGGGAAGCATCGAGACGGAGCCGATCTTGCAAGCCCTCGCTCAACCCCGTGTCGCGGCCACGAGCGATGTCGAGGTCGTTGGCGGCGACGATGCGAGAGGCGTTCGCTCGGATGGCCGTCGCGATGCCGCGGAGGGCCGCGTTCTTGCGGTCGGCCGTGGCCGTCGCGAGCAGGCGAGCCGCGCGTTTCGAGGCGACGAGCTTCGTGACGAGCGCAGGATCCAGCGGGCGCGCGTCGGTTTCCGGGGCTGCCTGCTCGACAATCGACATGCCCCCAATTCTACGTTCGTTCGGGAG
>JAODMX010000013.1 GCA_025464735.1 Frondihabitans sp.
CAGGAAGTGGATTTCTGAGCCGCCGGCGTCAGGCGCGATCACCTGTACATGGATCACGGGGTGTCCGGCGCTCAAGCATCAAGGCCCCAGTTCGACCAGGCGCTGGACGCACTGATCGGCGGCGATGTCGACACGTCCACCCCCACGGGGCCGATGCGGTTCACGATCATTGCCGCGTTGGCGCAGATGGAACACGAGATCAAATCGGGACGCATTACCGGCTCGATCAGCAAGCGGAAAGCTGCCGGTCAAGACCTTGGGGGTAGGCCACGCCGGATCACGGACAATCAGATCCGCAGCGCCCTCAGCCTCATCGAACAGGGCACCCCCGCCGCCCAGGTCGCCCGCGACCTCAGGTGACACGGAGCGATCACAGACCGCCGCCAGCGAACGACAAAAGGTTTCCGTGTCGTGTGCATCAACGTCCTCTGGCGGCTTTGTAGCAGGGCGAAAGGCACGGCTCCTCGGTCCTCAGGCTCGTGGAGGTCAGGTCAGGTCAGCGTTTTGGTGCGGTGCCTTCGCTCGTTGCCTGGTATCGCTCGGCGAGCGTCTTGAACGCGTCGGAAAGTTCAGGTGGGCCAACGACTTCCATTGCGACCTCGAACCTGCCGAACGACGCTGCAAGTGCTCCCCATGACCAGGAACCCACTTCGAGGCTGCATCTGTTTTCGTCGATTGCGGTCACCGTTCCGTCCCCAGCGAACGGGAGGACCTCCCGCACTGGCAGGTCGAGAATGACGCTCCCGCGACAGGGCCACTCGTTGACGTCGGAGCCCTTGAATCGTGCGGAGGTGAACTCGTTCGCGTCACGGCCGGGCACTGTCCGAGGGACGAACGGTGGCCCGTTCGGGGTGCGTGGCCGCACGCGGTCGACGCTGTACAGACGCCAGTCCTCGCGATCGATATCCCATCCGAGGAGGTACCACCGTCCGTGCGAGGTGACCAGATGCATCGGCTCGGCGCGGCGCGGGGGAGTGAACGGCCGGTCATCCGCGGCGGCGTCACGCGCGTCGTAGTCGAAACGCAGCGTCTCCCGTGCGCGGATGGCGTTCGCGAGTGTAACGAGGATCTCGAGCGAGACGTTCATGGGCGCCGCGTCGCCGGCGCGGCCAACTGTCGTCACCTCGAGTGCGTCAAGGCGATGACGAAGCCGGGACGGCATGACCTGGCGGATCGTCCCGAGGGCGCGAATCGCGGCCTCTTCGATTCCCGCTCCGGCTGCGGGCGCGGTCTGCAAAGCGATGGCGACAGCAACGGTCTGGTCATCGTCGAACAACAGCGGTGGCAGCTCGCTTCCCGCGTCAAGTCGGTACCCACCGTCCGGCCCCATGGTGGCGTGGATCCTGTAGCCCATCTCGCGTAGCCGATCGATGTCCCTGCGGACGGTTCGACCGCTGGTCTCAAGCCGGGATGCCAGAAGCGGCCCCGGCCAGTCGCGCCGGGTCTGCAGCAGCGACAGCAGATTGAGGAGGCGCGTCGTCGTCGTCATGTCGCCGACACTACGTGAGGTCTAGGACGGAAACGGACCTACACCGATGTGAGAGTTGATCCATCGGGCCGATCAGACCCGAACCTCGTGAAGGAGCAGAGATGACCATCCAAACAACCACCCACCTCAACTTCCGTGGCGACGCTCGTGCGGCGCTGGAGTTCTACCAGTCCGTTTTCGGCGGACACCTCGTCGTGAACGCCTACGCCGACTTCGGCATGCCGGCCGACGCTCCCGGCGCTGACAAGGTTGTATTCGGTCTCGTCGTTGCCGATAACGGCTTCACGGTGATGGGCTACGACATCCCCGGCCAGACCGAGGGCTCGATCGCCGGCGGTGGCTCGACCCGACGCGAGAACAACACGACGATCACCGATCAGGCCCTCTTCGTCTCAATCGGTGGGGACACCCTCGAGGAGCTCCAGGGCTTTTGGGACGCTCTCGCAGTCGACGCCACCATCGTCGAGCCGCTGGCCGCGTCCGCTTGGAGCGCCGGGTTCGGGATGCTCACCGACCGCTTCGGCGTCACCTGGAGCATCAGCGTCACTGCCTCCTGATCCTCCTCGATGATCGGTACTGTTCAGCTTCGAAGACGCAATCGGTCACACCACTAGCGTGTCGGCGCCCGCATCCGACCGGCCATGGAGTCTCCCAGGGGAAAACACCGCACGTTTCGTTGACCCGCGCCCCCGGGCCGCGAGGGCTTGTCCCCGCGGCCCGTCAGCTGCCGTCGCGCACGTTGGCGGCGAACGCCGCAGCCCGCACCACCAGCGAGGCCATTCGCTCGGCGCGAGCAGCGTCGACGTCGTAGCCGAGGTACGCGGGCGGCGGGGTCCGCCGCACGTTCGTTGAGCACTGGAACTCGGCGCAGACGAGGGTGCCCACCGTGTCGCCCTTGCGCCCGGCGGGCCCGGCACGCCGGGCGCTGTAGAACACGACGTCGTTCGGCAGGGTGACGTCCTGGCACCAGGTGCACTGAGCCCGGGCGCCCGGCCTCGCCTCCGCCTGCTTGAGCATCACACCAACGAGCGTGTCGCCCGTGGGCACGACGATGTACGAGCGCCGCCCGATCTTCGGGTCGCGCCAGCCCAGGTAGTCGAGAGAATCCCAGTCGATGGCGTCGAATTCCGATGGGAGTGTGAGGTCAGTTACTTCTTTGCGCGAGGCGTTGACGAACGACGCGCGAATGGTCTTGTCGGTCAGAGGAAGCATGAGGTGTCGCCATTTCGGTCGAGCCCGCGGGGGCGAGCGTCGTCGGACGCTGCCCACGGACGATCTGTTCGTGCGGATAAAGGAAACGAGGGTAGGCGACTACCTGCCGCCGGCGGACGAACCGCCGACGACCTCCCCACGCCCCGAGGGCGTCACGAACGAACAACTCACCCCGCAACCGTAGCAACCGGGCACGGCGGGCGGAAGTCACCCATGTCTTTCATCGTTCGACGCGTGGACTCCCGCTCGTGAGCTACCGCAGAACGCGATAGTCGGCCAGAAGATAGCCCGTTGGTGAAATCTCGCTTCGGATCGACTCGAGCCGAGTCGCTGGGAGGCCGTCGAGGAGTCGTCGTCCGTGGCCGACGATCCGCGGGGCTATCACGAGGTGGAGTTCGTCGACGACGTCAGCGTCGAGCAGCTCCTGCGTGACCGAGATGCTCGCATGGACGCCGATGTCGCCTCCGGGCTGCTGGCTGAGGTCCCGAACGAATTCGACCAGATCGCCCTCGAGTGCTGTCGCGTGGGCCCACTGCTCATCGAGGGGCGTGGCGGTCGCGACATACTTCGTGACGCCGTTGATGAACGTCGCGAACGGCTCGATCTGACTGCTCGGCCAGAACTGCGCCCACTCGGTGTAGCTGCGGCGGCCGAGAATGACGGCGTCCTGCGTCGCGATCACGGCGGCGAGGTTGGCCTCCATCGCGTCGTCCCAGTCGTCGAAGAACTCGTCGGGCGACTCGGCGACACCGTCGAGCGACACCAGCTCGTACGCAACGACTTTTCGCACGCCCGCACCTCCGATCGATCTCAAAGCTACTCGTTGACCGACCGATCGAGCTCTCGAAGTGCAAGTTGTCTAGATTTTCATACTAGTTCACTCGGCCGCTACCGCGATACGACCGCGACTCCACCTGCGCTCCGTACGTTCGCTACGACACCCCGGGCTTCCTCTCGCAAACACTCGTTTGCACAATCACTGAAAGGTCCTTCGCATGCGTTCGTCTCGAACCACGATCGGCACCCTCGCGGCCGCGGCCGTGATCGCAGCAGTTGCCCTGAGCGGCTGTTCGTCAAGCGCCTCCGGTTCCACGCCGGCCTCCACAGCTGCATCCAGCCAAGGAACCTGGGCGCAGGCCAAAGGCACGCTCGTCTTCGCGGCCGTCCCCGACCAATCCGGATCCGACACCGACAACAAACCCCTCGAGGACTACATCGCGAAAGAGACCGGCTACAAGGTCGAGTATTACCCGACGACCGACTACACCGCTTTGATCGCGGCCGCGGTGGCCGGCAAGGTCGACCTGATGAGCTCCGGGGCACTGCAGTACGTCGAGGCCGTCAACAAGGGCGCGAAGGTCAAGCCGGTCGCCGCGACCAAGAGCTCCCCTGCCGTCACGGATCCGGGCTACTATTCCGACGCGATCGTACCGAAGGGTTCCTCGATCACGTCGCTGGCAGATGCCAAGGGCAAGACCGTCTGCTTCGTCGACCCGAGTTCGACATCGGGATTCCTCTTCGGCCTGTACCAGCTTCAAAAGGCCGGTATCGACGTGAAGAGCACGGGCACCGATGCCAACGGCAACCCGACGTTCAAGGACTTCAAGCCCTACTTCGCCGGGGCTCACGACAAGTCGGAGCAGGCCGTGGCGTCAGGGCAGTGCGCCGTCGGGTTCGCCGAGGACTCCGTCGTCACGCCGGCTGCCGCGAAGGGCGACGTCGCGGTCATCGGCAAGGCCTACGTGCCAGGCGGCCCCCTCTCCATCTCGACGACATTGCCGGCCAGCGTGCAGAAGAAACTCAGCACGGTACTCGAGGGCGCAACCCTCGACGCCATCAAGAACTCCGGCGTCGCCCTGACTCCAGGATTCACGGCCACCTATTTCGGCGCCGAGAAGGAGGATGCCTCGTATTACAAGAGCATCAACGACCTCTGCACGTCCATCCCCGCTGCCCAGTGCGCGAAATGACGCTGGTCGACGGAAGGGATTGACTCGATCATGACCAGCACGACGACCTCCCCGCTTATCTCGGTATCGCGCGTCACGAAGCACTTCGGCTCCACACGAGCGCTCCACGACGTCGACCTGACGGTGGCGGCGGGGGAGGTCGTCGTGCTGCTCGGCCTTTCGGGCTCCGGCAAATCGACGCTCCTCCGGCACCTGGACGGCCTCGAGCTTCCGAGCAGCGGAAGCGTGGAGGTCCTCGGCCAGAACGTTCCCACCCTGAACCAACAAGACTTGCGGGCCCTTCGTGGCCGCGTCGGCATGATTTTCCAGCAGTTCGAGCTGGTGCCTTCGTTGACCACACTCGAAAACGTGCTGACCGGCGCTTTGGCTCGCCTCAGAGGACCGAGACTGGGCCTGTGGTCGTATCCGCGGTCGCTCAAGCGAGTCGCACTCGCCCATCTTGACCGGGTCGGTCTGCTCGACAAGGCCTACCAGCGCGCCGACCAGCTCTCCGGAGGTCAGCAGCAGAGGGTCGCGATCGCACGTGCATTGATGCAGAACCCGTCGGTCCTCCTCGCTGACGAACCCGTCGCGAGTCTCGACCCGGAATCGAGCGAGCAGGTGATGCGACTCATCCGGGAGATCGCCGCTGACGATGGACTGACCGTTGTGTGCAGCCTCCATCAGGTGGATCTGGCGCTGAGCTGGGGCGACCGGATCGTCGGGCTGCGTCACGGCGAGGTCGTGCTCGACATTCGCACCGAGGGTCTCGAGAAGTCGCAGGTCATGGAGATCTACGGCCGCGTCACCTCGTCGACGGGCGCGCTCACCGCGATCGACACTGAGCTAGGGGATCTCGACGTCGGCCCGGTCGCCGCGGCCGGGAAGCCTCGGGGACGCGGCCGCCGGTGACGACGATCGAAGTCGTAGACAGAGCGGCCCCGACCGACGTCGAAGCACGTGCGCCACGGCCACGCCGCTCCCTCGGAACGATCGCCGGTGGTGTCGTAGTCGTCGCCCTGCTCGTCTTCTCGATCTATTCGGTGACGACCCTCAATTTCTCCTGGTCAGACGTGGCCGCGAGCACCGAGAATGCCGTGAAGGTGTTCGGCCAGATGGACCCGATCAGCATCCCACGGCCCGCCGACCTTGCCTACCTGATCGGCCTGACTCTCGGCATCGTCATCCTCGGCACACTCGTAGCCGCGCTCCTCGCCATTCCCGTGGCCTACATCTCGGCTTCGAACACGACGCCGGGCGGCTGGCTGCGCTTCCTCGGCCGCGCCATCGGCGTCGTCGTGCGTGCGGTTCCCGACGTCGTCCTCGCCCTTGCGTTCTCGTTGACTTTCGCCCTCGGTAGTCCGCTCCCCGGCATCTTTGCCATCGGGATCCACTCGATCGGCATGATCTCGAAGCTGTTCGCGGACGCCATCGAGCAGATCGACAAGGGCCCGCAGCAGGCCCTTCGGGCCGCGGGGAGCTCGAAGGCGCAGGAGTTCTGGTCGGGCGTGTTCCCCCAGGTACTCCCGTCGTGGATCGCCACGGCGCTGCATCGCTTCGACATCAACCTCCGCGGCTCTGCCATTCTCGGCTACGCCGGCGTCGGCGGTCTCGGCTACGCGATGAGAGTGGCGTTCGAGCAGTTCCCTACCGGTTACGGCCGTGGCCTGGGCATCGCGTGCGTCATTTTCGTGCTGTGCGTGGCCCTCGAGGTGGTCTCGTCGACGATTCGTCGCAGCTTGCTCGGAGTCGATCCGGTCGGTAACGGACTCGGCGATCGGATCCTTCGCGTCACCTTCAAGAATCGGCCGCTTCCGGTCACCGGGCCGGGTGGGGCTGACCGCAGCATCACAGTCGAGAGCATGCTCCGCCGCCCGTGGACTCGACGACGCGCGCGCAACCTGACCTGGCTCCTGATCACGATCGGTGTGATCATCGCCAGCTACTGGATGGCCGATGTCAACTTCTCGCAGATCAGCTGGAACTACGTCGTCCCGACGCTCCAGAGCTTCTGGCCGCCGAACTTCGGCAGCCACAGCTTCAGTGAGTTCGCGCAGGCTTTGCTCGTGACCATCGAGGTCGCATTCGCGTCCGCCGTGCTCTCGCTCGTCTTGTCGCTGCTCGTCGGCTCGCTTGCCGCCCGCAATGTCGCACCGACCGCGGCCGTTCGCACCACCTTTCGGACCGTCCTGGTGATCTTCCGGGGTGTGCCGGAGCTCGTCCTCGCGATCTTCCTCATCATGGTCACGGGTCTGGGCAACCAGGCCGGTGTCGTGGCCCTCGCCTTCGGCGGCATCGGTCTCCTCGGTAAACTCATCGCCGACTCGTTCGAGGAACTCCCCGACGGTCCCGAGCGTGCCCTGACCGCGACCGGCGCCACGCGCGGCCAGCGCTATCTCGCCGCGACCTGGCCGCAGGGGCTGCCGTCGTTGATCGGCAACTCGCTCTACCTGGTCGACACCAACATCCGAGCGGCGACCATTCTCGGCATCGTAGGAGGCAGCGGAATCGGTTTCTATCTGACCGGTGCTTCCATGGTGCTGACCCTCCACGGACAGGTGACAACGCTCGTCGTCATGGTCTTCGTCACGGTGCTCGTCGTCGAAGGTCTCGCGACCTGGTTGCGACGCGTCTTCCGCTGATGGCGGTCGGGCCGCCGATCACGCGCCGTATCGCTCGAGGAACGCCTCAGCGGGCGCGACCATCGGCCCGACGCGAGGTAAATTTTTCGCGAACTCAGGTGGAAGTCGCCACGGTCGATGTCAGAGTGAATTCGTTTCCGTCAGGGTCGAAAAGAGTCGTCGGGCCAGCCTCGCTCCTGCTGGCCGCGACTGCGCCAAGAGCGACTAGACGGAGGACCTCGAGGGGAGCATCGGTCGATCGTGGTGCGACGACCAGCCGGAGCCGCTCTCGATGGGATCGAGGCATCAGAGGCGGGCCGCTCCAGGTGACTTTCGATCCGCCCCCCGGTGATTGGATGGCCGTTTCTTGATCTTGGTCCCAGACGAGCGGCCATTCGAAGGCGGCGCTCCAGAAGTATCCGAGGGCTTGCGTTCCGTCGCAATTGACCGCGCCGATGAGATCGGTGTCGGTGAGGAAGCGATTGCCCGATTCGGTGACGCAGAACTCGTTGCCTTCAGGGTCGGCAAGAACGACATGAGGCTCATCCGGGCTCTGACCGACATCTGCGTGCCGGGCGCCGAGCTTCAGCGCGCGATCGACGAGTGTCCCTTGATCCTGCAGCGGCGAACTCGTCAGATCGAAGTGGATTCGATTCTGGGTCGTTTTCGGTTCGGCTGTCGAGACAAACGTGATGCGGAACCCCGAGCCCCCGTCGGGAATCGTGACGCCGATCCGCTCGCGGCCCAGAAGTGCGGACCAGAACCGCGCGAGCCGCTCAGGATCCAAGGCATCGAAGTCGATCCCGACGAGCTGGGAGGTCATGCCCGGAAGTCTAGTGATTGGATGGAGTTCGCCGGGAGGTTGTCAGCCCGCCGCGGCCGATTCGGCCAGTGTTTGGCGAACGAGTTCACGCGCGGTGGTGGGCGCCCGGCCGATGAGGTTCTTCAGATCGTCGGAGTCGGTGTGGAGCTCGCCTCGCTCGATGCCCGCGTCCGCGTCCGCGAGGACGAGCGCCAGGTCCTCTGGCAGCCCCTCGCTGGCGAGCGCGGCGGCGTAGTCGTCGACGGAGAGGTTCGTAGAGGTCACCGGAACCCCGCTTACCTCGCTGATCGTGGCGGCAATCTGCGTGAGCGTGAAGGGCTCGCCGCCCAGATCGTAGATCGAACCAGTGTGTCCGTCCTGGGTGAGCACCGCCGCCGCAGCTGCGGCGTAGTCCCGTCGGGTCGCGGCGGCCACGAGGCCGTTGCCGGTGCCGCCCACCAGCGTCCCGTGTTCGAGGACGGAGCTGAGCTGATCCGTGTATCTCTCGAGGTACCAGCCGTTCCGCAGGATCACGAACGGGACACCACTTCTCGTCAGGTAGCTCTCGGTGAGGCGGTGCTCCTCGGCGAGGCGCATGGTTGCGGTTTCGGCATTGAGGGTGCTGGTGTAGACGATGAGGCCGACCCCCGCCTCGCGGGCTGCGTCGATCGCACGCTGGTGGTTACCGATCCGAAGGCCGACATCGGTGGTGGAGATCAGCAGGAGTTTGTCGGCACCGGCGAAGGCCGGGCCGAGCGTTGCGGAGTCCGCGAAGTCGGCGTGCCGTATCTGCACGCCGAATTCTTCGGCGACCGATGCGAGCTTGGCCCTGTCTCGCCCCGTCGCGACGATCTGCTCCGGCGAAACGCCCGCGGACAGGAGCTCTGCAATTGCCAGTCTTCCCAGCTGGCCCGTGGCTCCGGTGACGACGATCGACATGTAGTTCTCCGTTCAGTGATGCGAGTGAATGCATAAGCACTGAAACACGCGAGCGCACTGATGGGAAGTACCTACCTTTTGGTGCGTTACATACCCGACTTAGGATCGAGGTATGGAAACGGTAGAAGATGGCTGGGATCCCTACACGATGGGATGCCCATCCCGAGATCTCCTCGACCGGATCGGCGACAAGTGGAGCGTCCTGGTCCTGGGGCAGCTCTCGGACGGAGCCCCGCATCGGTTCGCTCGCATCCGCGACGGGATAGCCGGAATCAGCGAGAAAATGCTCACTCAAACTCTCCGACACCTCGAGCAGGACGGCCTCGTCACCCGGGAGATCTTCCCGGAAATCCCGCCGCGCGTCGAATACACGCTCACCCCGCTCGGTCTCACCCTCCGGGAGACGCTGAAGGCTCTGCGCGAGTGGTCCGTCGCTCACGCGACCGACGTTCTTGCCGCGCGAGAGCGGTATTCCGTCGCCAACTGAACCGACCACTTCCTCGAGCCCCCTGGTGGCGACGGTGAGCATGCCGCTAGCCTGGGTTCTGTCGTCTTGTGGACGACTTTTGGCGGCTAATCAACAGAAGTCCCCGAAAGCGGCCTGAACAAAGGAGTCATTGATGACCAAGCCCCTGTCCGTGCAGCTCTATAGCGTCCGCGACGCCATTGCTCAAGACCTCCCATCGGCTATCGATCGCATTGCCGCCATCGGTTTCACGAACGTGGAGCCCTACGGCTTCGCCCAGCGTCCGGCCGAATACGCCGCCGCCCTGAAATCGGCGGGCCTCGCAGCTCCCTCCGGTCACGCCGCCGTGATCGACGCGGACGACGCGGCGACGATCTTCGATGCTGCAGCGTCGCTCGACATCCACACGGTCATCGACCCGTTCATCCCTCGTGACCGCTGGCAGACGCTCGAGCAGATTGCGGCCACCGCGGCTCGCGTCAACGCCCTGTCTGAGCAGGCCGCCACGTTCGGTCTCCGTTTTGGCTACCACAACCACAACTGGGAGCTCGACACCCACATCGATGGTCGCCCTGCCCTCAACCACTTCGTCGACGCGCTCGCCGACGACGTGGTCCTCGAGGTCGACACCTTCTGGGCGACGGTCGGCGGCGCCGACACCCCGGCGCTCCTCACCGAACTCGGAGACCGCGTCAAGTTCATCCACGTGAAAGACGGCGCCATCTCCGACGACACCTCGAAGCAGCAGCCCGCCGGGTCTGGTGACGTCGATGTCGCCGCCATCCTCGCGGCCGCCCCCCAGGCCCTTCGCGTCGTCGAATTCGACGCTTTCGCGGGCGACGTCTTCGACGGAATCGCCCAGTCGTACGCATGGCTACAGGAGAACGACAAATGAGTACAGGCAAGACAGGCCCCGTCGGCGTCGGCATCATCGGCGCAGGAGTCATCAGCACGCAGTACCTCGAAAACCTCACGCAGTTCCCCGACGTGAAGGTGCTCTTCGTCGCCGACATCGACCTCCCGCGCGCCGAAGCGCAGGCTGAGAAGTTCGGCGTTCCCGGGTCGGGTACGGTCGACGAGCTACTCGCGGTCGACGACATCGAGATCGTCGTCAACCTCACGATCCCGGCGGCTCACGCCGAGGTGGGTCGGAAGATCATCGCGGCCGGCAAGAGCGTCTGGAGCGAGAAGCCGCTGGCGCTCGACGCCGACGACGGCCAGGGGCTCCTGGATGCCGCTGCCGCAGCCGGTCTGCAGGTCGCGTGCGCTCCCGACACCGTGCTCGGCGCCGGGATCCAGTCGGCTCTTCGGGCGATCGCCCGCGGCGACATCGGCGAACCGTTGACTGCGACGACTCTGTTCCAGGTTCCCGGCCCGGAGTCCTGGCACCCGAACCCCGACTTCCTCTACGCCAAGGGCGCCGGCCCCCTGTTTGACATGGGGCCGTACTACGTGACCACGCTGGTGCACGCGTTCGGCGCCGCGTCGAGCGTGTCGGCGGTGTCGTCGAAGGCGCGAGCGACCCGGGTCATCGGATCCGGCCCGCGCCAGGGCGAGGAGTTCCCGGTCGAGGTGCCCACGCATCATGCCGCGCTCATCTCGTTCGAGGCCGGACAGTCGGCGCAGTCGACCTTCAGCTTCCAGCAGGCTCTGCCCCGCATGGGGTTCGTCGAGATCAACGGGACGGAGGGCACTCTCGTCCTCCCCGATCCCAACACGTTCGAGGGCGATTCGACCCTCTACACGTTCGGATCCGACGAGCCCACGATCCTGAAGGCCGAGGGGTCGACCTTCGGGCGCGGATCGGGCGTGCTCGACCTGGCGCGCGCCCTCCGCTCCGGGGCCACCCCCACCGCCTCCGGCCTGCTCGCGAAGCATGTGCTCGACGTGCTCCTGGGCATCACCGCGGCCGCCGAGACGGGCGCCCCCGTTGCGATCGAGAGCACGGTCGTGAAGCCTGTCCCGCTGCCGGTCGACTGGAGTCCGGCCGCCGCAACACTCGCCGCCGCGAGTTGACGGGCGTTTGCGGCAATGACGCTAGTCCGCGGACTAGCGTCTGAGCCGCAAACCCCCGTCGAGGCGGGGCCGCCGAACCGGCGCGGTCACGTCAGCTCCGAAGCGGGTAGCGTTTCACCCACGACGTGACCCAGAACGGTGCGCTCCGTCGGCTCAGACCCCGCCGGTTCGTCGACCAGGAGAAGTGACTCTTGTGGAGCCCCGGAGGGTCGAGCTCAGGCCGGGAGAAGAGTGCATGAACGGATACATCCTGTACCGCGGTCCGTCCGGCGACGTTCTGCGAATCGACAGCGATGGTTCCAATCGCAAGGCGCTGGTGCGTGAACTCGAGGGGCTCGTGCCGAACGAGGTCGACACGCTGGGGATCGTGCTGATCCCGTCCGTCAAGACGCGACTCCGACTCGTCGAGAACGCCGCCTGACGCGAGCGAGGCCGCGCTGCCGTGGCCCAGCCTCAGCGCAGGTGGCTGAGCACGCGCCGCACGAAGGCATCTTTGCGGGCGGTGAACGGCGGGTATGCGATCGCGAGGGTGTCGGGGCGGAGCTTCTTCGACAAGACCGCTTTCTCGTGGCTGAACACGGCGAGGCTCCGCTCACCGTGGTACGCGCCCATTCCGCTGTGCCCCACGCCGCCGAAAGGGAGGCCGGGCGCGAGGAGGTGCGCCGACGGGACGCCGAAAGCCAGGGCCCCCGAGGACGTGCGGGTCGTGAAGGCGCGCCGCACCGAGTCGCGGTCGCTGAAGACGTACAACGCGAGCGGCTTCTCACGCGACGTGATCACGCGGATCGCCTCGTCGAGGCCCGACACCTCGACGATGGGCAGGAGCGGACCGAAGATTTCCGCCGACATGAGCGGGTCGTCGAGATCCACGCTCGTCAGCACGGTCGGCGCGATGTAGCGCGAACCCTCGTCGGTCTCGCCACCGATCGCCGGTCTTCCGCGCCCGAGCAGGCCGCGCAACCGGGTGAACTGGCGCTCGTCGATGATGCGGCCGTAACTGTTGCTCGTCTGTGGGTCGCTCCCGTAGAGATCCTGAACGGCCTCGCGGAGGAAAGGAACCAGGGCCTCGCTGACGGCTTTCGTGGCCAGGAGGTAGTCCGGTGCGACGCAGGTCTGGCCGGCGTTCATGAACTTGCCCCAGGCGATCCGCTTCGCCGCGGCGCGCAGGTCGACGCTGTCGTCGACGTAGACGGGTGACTTCCCGCCGAGTTCGAGCGTCACCGGAGTCAGGTTTTCTGCGGCCGCGCGGAGCACGATCTTCCCGACACGTTCGCCTCCGGTGAAGAAGATGTGGTCGAAGCGCTCCCGGAGCAGCTCGGTCGTCTCGTCCGCGCCGCCTTCGACGACCGCGATGGCAGCCGGATCCAGGTGAGAGCGCAGGAGTCGCGTCACGGTTCTCGAGGTGGCCGGGGCCAGCTCGCTGGGCTTCAGAACGACAGCGTTCCCGGCGGCGAGGGCGCCGACGAGCGGGTCGAGAAGGAGCTGCAGGGGGTAGTTCCACGGAGCGATGATGAGGACGACGCCGAGCGGTTCTCGCACGACGGAGGCCGTTGCGGGCACGAGGAGCAGCGGCGTCGCCACGCGCCGGGGCTGTAACCAGCGA
>JAODMX010000020.1 GCA_025464735.1 Frondihabitans sp.
CGGGCCGGCGCCGCCCGCCGCGCGCCCTAGCCCCCCGCGCGACGCGCCGGCGACGGGAACGCCTCGCGCATGTGGTCGGTCGTGAGCAGGTCGCCGATGCCGATCATGAGCAGCGAGAAGACGATCTGCTCGATGACCATCCAGAACGGGTAGAGGCCCGGGATGCACGCGATGATCAGGGTGACCACGGGGAAGATCCGGCTGAACAACCGCAGCCGCGAGTACGCCCAGTAGTAGCCGAGCTGCGCCCGCCACGCGAAGACGTAGAGCGAGAGCGTGATCAGCAGCACGACCGTGGACCGGAACCAGACCGCCCACTGCACGGAGACTCCGTGCGAGGCGAGCACCAACGCGATGACGATCGCGGTCAGGCCGACCAGCGTCTCGCCGAACAGCAGCCAGCGAATGCCCTGGAACGCCCGCACCGTGCGCGGGTGCGACCGCATGTCTTCGCGGATGATGACATCATGCTGGCGACCGCCAGCCAACCGGTCGACGTGGAACGCCTGCCAGAGCCGCTCGACGAGTTGCTCGAAGCTTCCGCTGCGCCGCGGCTCGGATGCGTTGACCATGGTGGGTCTATTGTCGCCGACCGCGACCATGCCGCAAAACTCCCGGCTACCGCACTAGCCCGCCCGCTAAACCCTCGCCGCCGGCCGAGCCGGTGGTCCTAGGACCACCGCGACAGCCTGCGGCGAGGGTTTAGCGGCCGCAGGGGCGGGAACATCCCGCTACGAGCGCTTCCGCTTCTCGCGCACGCGCATGTTGACGTTGATCGGCGTTCCCTCGAACCCGAAGATCTCGCGGAGGCGCCGCGTGATGAACCGGCGGTACTGCGGGTCGAGGAACCCGGTCGTGAAGAGCACGAACGTCGGGGGCCGGTTGGCAGCCTGGGTGCCGAACAGGATCCGGGGCTGCTTGCCACCGCGGACGGGGTGCGGGTGCTCCTGTGTCAGCTCAGCGAGGAGGGCGTTGAACTTGCCGGTCGGGACCCGGGTGTCCCATGACTCGAGCGCCAGCTCGAGAGCCGGGACGAGACGCTCGAGGTGCCGACCGGTGCGCGCCGAGATGTTGACGCGGGGGGCCCAGGAGACGTGGTCGAGGTCTTGTTCGATCTCGCGCTCGAGGTAGCGGCGGCGCTCGTCGTCCAAGAGGTCCCACTTGTTGAAGGCGAGCACGAGTGCGCGGCCCGACTCGAGGACGAGGTCGATGATGCGGAGGTCTTGTGTCGAGATCGGCTCGGTCACGTCGAGGACGACGACGGCAACCTCGGCCTTTTCGAGCGCCGCCGAGGTGCGGAGCGACGCGTAGAAGTCGGCGCCCTGCTGCAGGTGGACGCGCTTGCGGATGCCGGCGGTGTCGACGAATGTCCAGATGCGGCCGCCGATCTCGACCTGCTCGTCGACGGGGTCGCGAGTTGTTCCGGCGAGCTCGTTGACGACGACGCGCTCTTCGCCCGCCGCGCGGTTGAGGAGGGACGACTTGCCGACGTTCGGGCGGCCGAGGATGGCGACGCGACGGGGGCCGCCGATCTCCTCCTTGGCGACGTTCGAGACGGCGGGAAGCGTCGACATGGCCTTGTCGAGCAGGTCGGCCACGCCGCGACCGTGCAGGGCCGAGACGGGGAACGGCTCACCGAGGCCGAGGCCCCAGAGTTCGGCCGCTTCGATGGCCTTGCGATCGTCGTCGGTCTTGTTGGCGACGAGGATGACAGGCTTGTGGCTCTTGCGCAGCATTGTCACGACGTGCTCATCAGTCGAGGTGGCACCCACGTTGACGTCGACCACGAACAGGACGGCGTCGGCCAGGTCAACGGCGATCTCGGCCTGCATGGCGACGGACGCGTCGATGCCGATCGCGTCGGGCTCCCAGCCGCCGGTGTCGACGAGGGTGAAGCGGCGCCCGCCCCACTCGGCCTTGTACGAGACGCGGTCGCGGGTCACGCCCGGCTTGTCTTCGACGACGGCCTCGCGGCGGCCGAGGATGCGGTTGACGAGCTGCGACTTGCCCACGTTCGGCCGGCCCACGATGGCAAGCACCGGGAGAGCAGGGGCGTAGGTGATGGCATTCGGATCCCATTCGGATCCTTCGAGCACATCGATGTCTTCGTCGTCGAGCTCGTAGTCGTCGAGGCCGCGGCGCAGGGCGTCGGCCCTCTGGGCGGCGTCAGCGTCGTCGATGGTCGCAAGTCGCTCGGCCAGCTGGCCGTCGACCTCGGGGGCGTCGTCGAAGTCGTAGTCGGTGTCGTCGTCTGCCATCGAAGGCTCCTAGGGGGTATTGGTGCTTGCCGCCCCCTCACGGAGGCGGACGAGCTCGACCACGGCGCTAACCGTCTGATCGAAGTCGAGATGGGTGGAGTCGAGAGTCGTGACGCCTTCTGCGGCTGTCATGAAGTCGACCACCTTGCTGTCTTGCGCGTCACGTTTCGACAGTTGCCGTGCTGTTTCTTCGGCACTCTGCCCCGTGATCTCCGCGGAACGCCTAGCCATTCTAGCCTCTTCCGAGGCCGTGAGCAGGATGCGCACCTGGGCATCCGGTGCGACGACCGTCGTGATGTCGCGGCCTTCGGTCACGATGCCGGGTTTGAGGGTGTCGCGGATCACTCCGCGGAACAGCGCGACGAGGTAGGCGCGCACCTCGGGGATTTTCGCGACGCTCGCCACGGAGGTCGTGACGGCGGGCGTCCGGATCTCGTCGGTGACGTCATCGCCGCTGAGCTTGACGAAGTAGTGATCAGGATCCGTACCGAGGCTGTACTCGAAACTCGGCAGCGTCGCGATGACCCTCTCGGGGTGCGAAAGATCAGCACCCTCGCGCACCGCGTGCAGGGCGAAGGCGCGGTAGGCGGCGCCGGTGTCCTGGTAGTCGAAGCCGAGAGCGCGGGCCGCCGCTCGCGACACACTCGACTTTCCGCTGCCGGCCGGCCCGTCGACGGCCACAACTACGGGCGCTGGCGCGGTCTCCTCGATCAGCCCGGCGATCGAGCTCTCCTCGTAACGGCCCAGGAGCTCGTTCTTCCAGTCGTGGATCTCGTCGGCAGTCTCAGGCAGGTCGGGGAGTTCGGGAAGTTCGGGGTCGGTCGGTGTCGTGCTCATGCCTTCTATGTTCCCGCAATCGTCCAGCCACGCTTGACCAGGTCGTCGATCAGCTGCTCTTCGTGCTCAGGAACCACGCTCACCTCGGCCAGGCCGAACTGGGCACCCGGCGAGTGTTCTAGCCGCAGGTCTTCGAGGTTGATTCCGATCTCGCCCATCTCGGTGAGGAGGCGTCCCAGCTCGCCTGGCGCGTCGTCGACCATGACGACCACCTGCGTGAACGTTTTCGATTGCCCGTGTTTGCCCGGAAGCCGCGCCACTCCGGCGTTGCCGGCGCCGATCGATTCCGCGATCGTGCGGAGGGCACCCGGTTCAGCGGTGTCGGCGAGCGCGTCGATCACCTCGTCGAGGTCGTCGCGGAACGCCCGGAGCACCTGCTCGACACCGCCCGCGTTGGCCTGCAGGATCTGCACCCACAGAGCCGGGTCGCTGGCCGCGATCCGCGTCACGTCTCGCACCCCCTGGCCCGCAAGGCCAAGCGAGGCATCGGGTGCGTCGCGCAGGCGCGCAGCCATGAGGCTCGCGATCACCTGCGGGGTGTGAGAGACGACGGCAACCCCCGCGTCGTGTTCTTCGGGCGTCATCTCGATCGGCGTCGCGCCGAGGTCGAGAACGAGGTCTTCGAGCGCGGCCGCAGCCCGGTAGCTGATGCCGTCGTGCCCCGCAATCACCCACGGACGCCCGACGAACAGGTCGGCCCGCGCCGAGATCGGCCCGCCCCGCTCCCGTCCGGCCATGGGATGCGAGCCGATGTAACGGCTGACGTCGGCGCCTCGCCGTTCGAGCTCGCGCAGGGGCGCGACCTTGACGCTCGCGACGTCGGTCACGAGGGCGGCCGGGTAGTCGGCGAGTTCGCGCTCGACGATGTCAGCGGTGACGTCGGGTGGCACGCAGACGACGATGAGCGCAGGATCATCATGGTCACCCGGAGCGCGCCCCGCCCCGTAATCGATGGCAAGGCTTCGAGCCGCGGGTGAGACGTCGTCGACGATCACGTCGACCCCCTGCTGCCGCAAGCCCAGGCCGATACTGGCGCCGAGAAGCCCGGATCCGACGATCCGCACCGTGCCCTCGAGACGGCGTGGCACTGCCACTGCCGTGCTCACCGTCCGCCTCGGCGGCGCTTCTCCTGCTCGCGCCGCACCTGCGACCGGCGGCTCGGGGTGCCGTCGCCGTCACCGTTGCCGTTGCCGGACGCCGGGCTGTCGCCGACGGGCGACGTGCCGTTGAACGACACCCGACGTTTGCCGTCGCTGTCGTACTGCTTGCTGCCGCCGGGGCGACCCTGACGGCCGCCCGCCTGAGCGCCACGACTGCCCGCGCCACCGGACGTGCCACGCGCACCGCTGCCCGCGCCTGCGCGGCCGCCGGACGTGCCACGCGCACCGGCGCCTGCGCCCCGCCGCTTGGCTTCGCGCGCATCGAACTCGGGCTCGAACTCCTCGTCGTCCTCGTCGTAGTACTCCTTCTCGGACTCCGCGAGGTCGTCGTCGACATCCGCGTCGAGTTCCGCCCCGGAGTCGGCGCGCGCTGCATCGACGACGAACGCGGCCGTGTCGAGATCAGAGCCGAGCCGCTCGCTCGCGAGATCAGCGTCGTCGGGTGACCCGCCGACGGCGGCTGCAATGGTCGTCGACCCGAGCCCCGCCTCCTGCGCGATCGTCAGGATGTCGCCGAGCTCGTCGCGGGTGAGGTCGCGCACTTCGCCCACCTTGAGCGTGCCCAGATGCAAGGGCCCGAACTGCCGCCGCACGAGGTCGACCACGGGGTGCCCGACGGCGTCGAGCATGCGCCGCACGATCCGGTTGCGGCCGGAGTGCAGAGTGATCTCGACGATGCTCGTGCCGGAGGCCTTCCCGGTGCCGCGGTCGACGATGCGTGCCGAGTCGGCGGCGATGTCGCCGTCGTCGAGCGTGATCCCGGATGTCAACTGCTTCACCGTCGCCGGAGTGATCGACCCGGACACCTTGGCGATGTAGGTCTTCATCACACCGAACGACGGATGCGCGAGCACGTGCGCGAGTTCGCCGTCGTTGGTGAGGATGAGCAGGCCGCTCGTCTCGGCGTCGAGGCGCCCGACGTTGAAGAGGCGCTCTTCGTAGTGGCGGGTGAAAGCTATCAGGTCCGGTCTGCCGCGCTCGTCGCTCAGCGACGAGACGACACCGACGGGCTTGTTCAGCATCAGGTATCGGCGCGAGGGATCGAGCTGCACGGCCTGCCCGTCGACCACGACCTTGTCAACGCTCGGGTCGACGCGACGCCCGGCCGACGTCACCACCTCGCCGTTCACGCGCACACGACCGGCGGCGATCAGGTCTTCCGAGACACGGCGGCTCGCGACACCGGCCGCGGCCATGACCTTCTGGAGGCGTTCGCCCTGGTGACCAGACGGATCCGGCGCGGTCGCCTTAGGCGGGGTCATCGCCGAAACCTCCTGATCCGTCTGACAGGAGCGGCGAGATCAGGGGGGGGTCGTCGAGCGAGTTGATGCCGAGGTGGGTGAGCAGGAGTTCTGTCGTTTCGTAGTTGATGGCGCCGGTTTCGGCCTCGGTGAAGGACTCGGTGATGAGGCCGCGGCCGAGGAGCGTCCGCACGACCGAGTCGACGTTGACGGCACGGATCTGCGCGATCGCACCGCGCGTGATGGGCTGCTTGTACGCGATGACGGCAAGCGTCTCGAGGGCTGCCTGCGAAAGGCGCGTCGGATTCTGGGTGAGAACGAAGTCGCGAACGATCGGATCGAACTCCTCACGGACGTAGAAACGCCAGCCGCCGCCAACCTCACGGAGCTCGAAACCGCGCCGCACACCGGGAGTGCCGTCGCCGCGGTCAACTCCGTCGAAATCGGCCACTAGAGTCTCGATCGCCTGACGCACCGCGGGGATGGGCGCCCCGATGGCTGTCGCCAGCGACACCAGGCTCTGCGGTTCGTCGGCCACCATCAGGATCGCTTCGAGCGTGCGCGCGATCGCAACACCGGGCGCCGGAGCCGAGGCGGTGGCGTCGTCGAAATCGTCTGGCGTCTCAGCCGTCATAGTCGGCCCCCAGGTTGGCGAGGTTCTCTTCGGTCCAGTGGTCAGCGGTCCAGCGGATGGACAGTTCGCCGAGCGGTTCAAGTTGCTCGAAGCTCAGGGACGCGTTGCGGTAGAGCTCCAGGATCGCGAGGAACCGAGCGACGACGACGCCCTTGACGTCAACGCCGTCGATCAGCTCGCGGAAACTCATGACCGCGCCCCGGCGGAGCATCGTCACGACGATGGCCGCCTGCTCGCGGATGCTGACGAGCGGGGCATGCAGGTGATCGAGTCCGACCGTGGGAATCTCGCGCGGCGAGAGCGCCATCGCGGCGAGGGCGGCGAAATCGTCGGGCGACAGAGTCCAGACGAGCTCCGGCGTCGACACGCGGAACTTCTGCTCAAGGCGGACGCTCCTCGCGTGCCGCGAACCCTCGGTCTCGCCTCGCGAGGCGAACCATTCGGCCGCCTGCTTGAAGGCTCGGTACTGCAGCAGCCGCGCGAACAGGAG
>JAODMX010000103.1 GCA_025464735.1 Frondihabitans sp.
GAACTCGGAGGCACGATCGACTGGCACACGCTCGTCGGCAGCGGGACCGAGGTCACGATCGACGTGCCGCTCCGCTGGATGCAGACCGCCTGAGGGTTATGCTCGCGCCGCAGCGGCCGGTCTACACGAAAGAGGCGCGCCCCCGCTCCGACGAATCAGTGCAGAGAACGCGCCCCTGGCGCCACCGTCACGAAGCGCCGCGGCCTCGAACCGTGTGATGTCTTGAGTTGTGATCGCGACCTCGCGCTGGCGAGGATCACAGGGTGAGGTCAGCTAGCGCGGCGAGCCCGAGCGGCACGGCGCTTGAGAGCGCGTCGCTCATCTTCACTCAGCCCGCCCCACACACCCGAGTCTTGGCTCGTCTCGAGTGCGTACTGGAGGCAGGTCTCGGTGACGGTGCACCGACCGCAGACCGCCTTTGCCTTGTCGATCTGATCGACAGCGGGGCCGGTGTTCCCCACGGGGAAGAACAGCTCTGGGTCCGCGGTCAGGCAGGCGGCTTTGTCACGCCAATCCATCTATGGGTACTCCTTAAATGCTGAACCGCACAGCGAATGCCGGGGTTCCGGTGGGGGGAAGAAAAAGAATTCGGGAGGCATGCACAGCAATATGCACGTCACTTCGACCTCGAATATGGTCGCATACTGGGGGTACCAAATCAAGGGTTTAGTGAGGACCGTGAGCGTGAGCGAACCAGTTCAGAGCGATTTCGCAGACGACGCGGGGCAACGACCGTCGTCTCGCAGGCCCCCGCTGCTCTGGGTTCTGATTGTGCTGCTGACGGCCGAATTCGCCCTGATGGCCGTCGTGTCGATCGTCCTTGTCGTCGAACTCTTCGTCGGCAGCTCGTATTCGATCGCCGCGGGCATCGCCGTCCTGGTGCTCTCGCTCACCGCCACGGTCTGGCTGGGGTTCATCGCCGTTGCTGCGATCCGTTCCCGCGCCTGGATGAGGGGTGCGTCGATCGTCTGGCAGGTGCTGATGTTCGCCATCGGCATCGGTTGTTTCCAAGGCCTGACGGCCACGCCCACGGTGGGCTGGGCACTCGTGATTCCGGCGGTCGTCGTGGTCGCTCTGCTGGTTTCGAAGCCCGTCGTCCGGGCGACTGCCAACCGCGACTGACGCTAGCGGACGCGGTCAGGCGTCCAGGCCGAGCTTCTTTCGCAGCGAGGCGACGTGGCCGGTGGCCTTGACGTTGTAGAGGGGGAGTTCGACGGTGCCGTTCTCGTCGACCACGATGGTCGATCGGATGACACCGGTGACGGTCTTGCCGTAGAGAGACTTCTCGCCGTACGCGGCGTAGGCCTTGTGCACGGTGAGCTCCGGGTCGCTTAGGAGGGGGAAGTTGAGACCTTGCTCGTCGCGGAACTTCTGGAGTGCGGCCGGGCCGTCCTTCGAGACGCCGAGCACCTGGTATCCGGACGATTTCAGCGAATTGATGTTGTCGCGGAAGTCGCACGCCTCGGTCGTGCACCCTGGCGTCGACGCCGCCGGGTAGAAGTAGACGATCACTTTCTCGCCTCGGAAATCGCTCAGTGACACCTGCTTGCCGGTCTCGTCGGGGAGGGTGAACTCGGGTGCGGTGGCACCCTTTTCGAGTCGGTCGGACATGCTTCTCCTTCGGTGTGCGTCGGCCCTCGTGGGCTCTTGCCGGGGCTGTTCAAGTGCCCTCTGATCTCATGCTAATCTTGATCCTCGGCTGCGGATGACGCTTAAAAGCCACTGCACCTCTAGCTCAATTGGCAGAGCAACTGACTCTTAATCAGTGGGTTCCGGGTTCAAGTCCCGGGGGGTGCACAACAGGATCTGTCCCGTGGGAGAAACGCATCGGAGACAGGCTAGGTGTACGTTCGTGAAATGCGCCGGTCTTACGCCGTTCTCGTCTCTGTCATTGTGGTCTTCGCGGGGATTCTTGCGCCTCAGGCTGCCTTTGCCGATGACGGCGCCCCGGTGGGCACGCCAACCGCGACATCCTTCGACGGCACGTCGACAGTGGGTGCAATCTTCCGGGGATCGTTGGCAGCTGGCCACGGATGCAGCGGCAGCGTCATCTCCAGCCCCACCCGGGATCTGATCCTGACGGCGGCTCACTGCGTGTATGGCAACATCGGCAGTTGGAAGTTCGTGCCAGGTTACGTGAATGGCACGACGCCTTACGGCGTCTGGAGCATCACCTCGGCCTACGTGGACAAATCGTGGCAGACGAACGGAAACACGCAGGCCGACTACGCGATCCTTCGAATTGCACCTCAGGTCATCCACGGCCGCCTGGAGCGAATCCAAGACGTGACGGGCGCCAACGTCCTCGGCACGGCACCCCCCGCGGGCACCACAATCACTGACGTCGCTTACAACGCAGGCGTTGACGACCAGCCGATCACCTGCACGGCGCCGGTGTACTACACCGAGGGCTACCCGGGATTCAACTGCTCCAATTATCACGGCGGCGTGAGCGGTTCACCGTTTCTGGCGAAGGGCTTTTTGGGTTCCACGGTGGTCGTTGGCCTGATCGGCGGGCTGCACCAGGGCGGCTGCTACGACTACACGTCGTATTCGCCCGCGCTTACGTCACGCGTCTATGCGACCTACCTGCGTGCGGTCGTGCACGCGAAGCCGGATACGGTCGTGGAACCGGCTTCCGACGGTTGCTAGCCCGGTTTGCGCCGGCGTAGAGACACGCCCAACCGCGAGGTCGCGTGTACCGTCGAGTGCGTCGGCTCATGGCGACCTGGAAGAAGGTCCGGAAGTCGCCCGTGCCGTCGATCGACGGGCGTTGCCGGCGATCATCGTCGCCCGCTAGGTGTCGGACGGCGAGCCGAGGACGCCATCGACGAGAACGAGCGACAGATAGTGCCGAAGCCCTTCTGCCACGTCGATTTCGTCAGGGGCGAGCAGCCACTGCAGCTGGATTCCGTCCCACAGCGCGACGAGCCCGGCGGCGGCCTGCGCCGGATCGACCCCCGGTCTCAGCTGCCCGCGGTGCGCGAGATCGCTGAGCTCGGCGGCGAAGCCGACACGCAGCCGCGCGAAGCGCTCGGCGAAGTACGCGTGCGCCGGATGCGTCACGCTTGCGGCTTCTGCGCAGAGTGTCGTGTAGAGCTCGATGATCCCCGGGGTCGACTCGTTGTGCCGGGCTTGGGCGAGCATCCCCTCCGCGAGGTCGAGGTTCCCGGTCAGATCGTCGCCGCGCGCGTCTCGGTCGGCGAGGACGGCGAGAAGGAGGCCCTCTTTGCCGTCGAAATGGTGCAGCACGGCGGACTGGCTCAGGCCCGCACGGTCCGCGACGCTCTGGATACTTCCGTTTCGATAGCCGTTCTCGGCGAAGACTTCGCGTGCGGCGGCGACGATCTCCGAGCGCCGCTGGGCACTTTTGGCGTATGACCCACGCGCGCCGGTCGATCGGGGACTCATGAAAGCAGTGTAGTCACTTTCCTTTCGTGCTATCGTCAGCCTGTTTCGACGAAAGTGAAGGCTTCGCATGGCCACGTCCTATGTCACCGAGACCAGTCCGGGAAGCGGTCGGCGTTCGCCGGCTCGATCGTGGCTGCACTCCGATGCACCGGCGATCGATCTTTCGGGTGAGTGGGCGTTTCGGCTCTTGCCGCACCTGCCCGGGGCTCTCGGCCTCGACGATGTCCTCCCGCAGGGCGAGCAGGGTGACGACTTCGCGGATCCTGGCTCGGATGTGTCCGACTGGGATCGCATTCCGGTGCCGTCGCACTGGGTTCTGCAGGGGAATGGACGCTGGGGATCGCCGATCTACACCAACGTGCAGTTCCCCTTTCCGATCGACGTGCCGAACGTGCCGGACGAGAACCCGACGGGCGACTACCGGCGCGACTTCGAGGTGCCCGGCGACTGGTCGGAGGCGGCGCGGCACCTCCTTCGTTTCGACGGGGTCGGGTCCACCTACCGGGTCTGGCTGAACGGCGTGGAGATCGGTGTCGGCGCCGGAAGTCGTCTAGCGCAGGAATTCGATGTCACCGGCGTGCTCCGCCCCGGCACGAATACCGTCGCCGTCCGGGTCCACCAGTGGTCGGCCGCGAGCTACATCGAGGACCAGGACCAGTGGTGGCTCCCCGGCATCTTCCGTGAGGTCACGATTCTGGCTCGACCCGTCGGCGCGCTCGACGACGTGTGGCTCCGAACAACCTGGTCGGCGAATCGCGCGACGGTCGACCCCGAGATCGTCGCCGATGCAGCGGCCTTCCCCGTGCGGTTTCGGATTCCTGAGCTCGGCGTCGACGAGACCTGGTCTGGCCCCGAGAGGGTCTCGCCGGTCGTCGTGACGGGTGCCGATCCCTGGTCGGCCGAGTCGCCGCGACTCTACGACGCCATTGTCGAGTCGACGGGGGAGACGGTGACGCAGCGCCTCGGTTTCCGCACCGTGCGGATCGAAGGCGATCTCCTGCTGGCGAACGACCGTCGTCTCGTCTTCCACGGGATGAACCGGCACGAGGCGCATCCCGACCGTGGCCGCGTTTTCGACGAAGAGCACGCCCGTGCCGATCTCGCTCGAATGAAGCGCTTCAATGTCAACGCGATCCGCACCAGTCACTACCCGCCTCACCCGCGCCTGCTCGATCTGGCCGACGAGCTCGGACTCTGGGTCGTGCTCGAGTGCGACCTCGAGTCGCACGGCTTCGAGGCCGGGATCAATCCGGATCCGGACGGGTCACCGGACGAACCGGATCCGACCGCATGGACCGACAACCCGAGTGACGACCCGGCGTGGCGCGATGTCTACCTCGACCGGATCGAGCGAACCGTCGAGCGCGACAAGAACCATCCGAGCATCGTGCTCTGGTCGCTCGGCAACGAGTCCGGAACCGGCGCGAACCTTGCCGCCATGGCGGCCTGGGTGCACCAGCGAGATGCCTCTCGTCCCGTGCACTACGAGGGTGACTACACGGGCGCCTACACCGATGTCTACAGCCGCATGTATGCATCGGTCCCCGAGACCGAGTCCATCGGCCGTGATGACGATCAGTCGTTGTTGATGGCCGCGACGGCCGCCGAGTCCGCGCGACTTCGGCGCCGCCCCTTCCTCCTCTGCGAGTACGTGCATGCCATGGGCAACGGACCCGGTGCCATCGACCAGTACGAGGCTCTCGTCGACCGCTACCCGCGCCTCCACGGCGGTTTCGTCTGGGAGTGGCGCGACCACGGCATTCGCACCCGGGCCGACGACGGAACCGAGTTCTTCGGCTACGGCGGCGACTTCGGCGAGGTGGTCCACGACGGCAACTTCGTGATGGACGGCATGATCCTGTCCGATGACACCCCGACACCTGGGCTGCACGAGTACGCCGCGGTCTCGGCTCCCTTCCGATTCGCCGTCGACGGCGGCGAGATCGTCGTGACGAGCTACCGTCACTCCCGCCCATCCGATGACGTCGCGTTCGTCTGGAGACTCGAGCGCGACGGGGTCGAGAGCGCTTCGGGGGAGTTGTCGATCGAGCCCCTTGCTCCCGGTGCGTCGCAGAGGGCCGCCCTGCCCGAGATCGATGCGAACTCAGGATCCGAGTCCTGGCTGACGTTCGAGGCCGTTCTTCGAGCGGACGTCGCGTGGGCATCGGCCGGGCATGTACTGGCCTTCGCGCAGCATCAGGTCTCTCGTGCGTTCCCCGACGGCTTCCCGCGTCCGCCGCGGCGGACGAACGCGGAGCTTCCCGCTCGAGTCGAGCTCGGTCCCGCCACCTTCGTGAACGGGAGGCTCGTCGGACTGGCAGGTGCCGACGTCGACGGGCCGCAGCTGGCGCTCTTCCGCGCGCCGACGGACAACGACTCCCTGGATTCCCGGGGAAGCTATGACCTCGCCGGAACTGCGGTCAACCGTGGCGACGGGGTCGACAGCCCTCCTCTCGCCGACCTGTGGCGCGCGGCGGGACTCGACCGGATGACCAGCCGCATCGAGCGCGTCGAAGCGACGGAAGACGGGATCCTGACCGTCGCACGTCACGCAGCCGCGGCGAGTCGCGACAGCGTCGTGACCGAGGAGCGATGGCAGCGATCAGGGGAGGACGTTCTGCTCACGGTATCGATCCTGCCCTCGGCGGGCTGGGATCTTGTCTGGCCCCGGCTCGGCATCCGATTCGACCTCCCGATCGTCGAAAGTGCCTCCTGGTTCGGCACGGGCCCGTTCGAGTCCTATCCGGACAGCCGGCGCGCGGCGCGAGTGGGCCTGTTCGAATCGACCGTCGACGACCTCAACGTCCGCTACGCGCGGCCGCAGGAAACGGGTCACCGATCCGATCTGCGGTCTCTCGAGCTTCGGGCGGGCGGCGTACCGTGGCTGCAGATCGGCGCTCTCGCGGACGAGCAGGGGCGCCGCCCCGGTTTTGCGCTCTCTCGTCACACGGCCGAGCAGATCGCGCATGCGCATCACCCGCACGAGCTTCCGCCGAGTGAGAGGACGTATCTCTACCTCGATGCCTCGCAGAACGGGCTCGGCTCGCGCGCCTGCGGCGTGGACGTCTGGCCCGAGTTCGCCCTGCGCCCGGAGGCCCGCACCCTGCGGTTCCGTATCTCGTCGGCCGGCGTGGTCTCTTAGAGTCCCGGTCGATCGCTGCCGAGGTGCCTCGGGATCAGGACGCGAGGGCGGCGATCGCGAATGGCAGCACGCCCTCGAACGTGGACTCCCGTTCCGCGGGCGACATCTCCTCGGTCTTGTAGAGGTGGTCGCTCACCGTCCCGATCATGAGCGTCTCGATCCCTTCGGCCGCTCCCACGGCGTACAGCCCGGCTGCTTCCATCTCGATTCCGAGGACGCCGTGCGCGACCATCTGGGCCCCAACGGCAGGGTTCGGCTGATAAAAGGAGTCGGTCGTGAACACTGCGCCCACGTGCAGGGTCTTACCCGTCCGTTCGCCGTGCTCGACGGCCGCGCGAAGCAGCGAGAACGTGGGCGCATGACTCATCGAGACTCCGGGGATCCTGACCGTGCTCATGGCCGAGTCCGTGTGCGCGGCCGAAGCGGCGATTACGTCGCCGAGCCGCAGGAAGTCTTGCGCTCCGCCCATCGTTCCGACGCGCACAATGCGCTTGACGCCGTAGTGCCGGGCGAGCTCTGTCGCGTAGATCGTGACCGAGGGCATACCCATGCCGGAGGCCATGACCGTCATCGCTCGGCCGTCCACGGTGCCGGTGTAGGCCAGGATCCCGCGCACCTCGTTGACGAGGCGAGGCTCGTCGAAGAACCGCTCGGCGATGAGCGTCGCGCGGCGGGGGTCGCCCGGCATCAGGACGAGGGGGGCGATGTCACCATCGTTGGCGTTGATGTGAGGTGTGGGCACAGGTATTTCCTTCCAAACGGGGCAAGGGGAGGGGTCAGGAGAGGTGTGAGGGGGCGAAACGACCGAGGACTCGACGCTCGACGACGCTCACCAGGCCGTAGAACAGCAGCGAAACGGCCGTGAGGACTGCTGCTGCTGCCCAGAGCTCGGTGTAATTCGAATACGACCGCGAGACCACAATGATGTTGCCGAGGCCGTCACCTGTCGCCAGCCATTCGGTGAGCGTGGCCGCGAGGACGGCCGACGGCGCCGCGATCCGCGCGGACGCGAAGATCGCCGGCAAGGTGTACGGGAGCTGCACCCGCCAGAGGGTGCTGATCGTCGAGGCGCGGTAGCTGCGCATCAGGATGAGGGCGTCCTGGGGTACCCGGGCGAGGCCGGCGCTCACGTTCGCGAGAGTCGGGAAGAACGTGATGATCGTGGTGATCGCGATGATGCCGGCGAGCCCACGCCCGAACGCGAGGATCAGCACGGGAGTGAGGACGATGACCGGAACGCTTCGGAGCGCGACCATCAACGGAGTCAGGACCGTCTCCAGTACCGGTAGAAGCGCGAAGAGCACCGCCACGACGATGCCGCCGATCAACCCGGTCGCGTACCCGACGCCGGCGTGGACGAGGGTCACGTCGAGGCCGACCTTCAGGATCTTCCGGTTGGCAGCGGCCGAGTCGCCGACGAAGAGGTACTGAAAAACGGCGAGGGGATCCTTGCCGACGAACGGCGAGACGTGGAAGGCCAGCAGGTACCCCTCCCAGGCGAGCAGGATCACCACGACCGATCCCACGAGCCAGGCCGCCCCGATCAGGAGACGGGCGAGCGCCGGGCGTGAATGGCTCTCGGTGGCGGGATCCGCCGTGGAGATCGTCGACGACCAGGGCGATACGAATCGGCGCACAACGCCCAGCAGCGCATAGGGGATGGCCGCCATCACCGTGGCCAGGAGCGCCACCGACCAGACGCGCCCGAGGTCGAGCATCTGCAGGCCGTTGATGAGCAGGACGCCGAGCCCCGACTCCGAGCCGATGAATTCGCCGAAGATCGCGCCGAGCACGGCCGCGGGAGCTCCGATCTGGAGCCCGGTGATGATGGCCGGGATGCCCGAGGGGAGACGCACGAACCGAAGTGCTCCGCCCGTGCCGCCACCCCAGGCGCGAATCATCGTGAGCGGACCGGTCTCCGCAGAGCGAAGACCGAGCATCGTTCCGACGAGGGTCGTGAAGAACACGGACATGGCCGAGAGCGCGACCTTGGCCGTGTCCGGGTCGAAGGTGAGCTGCAGGATCGGCATCACCGCGACGAGGGGCAGGCAGAAGAGCGTGAGTCCGAGTCGGAGGAAGAGCTGTTCGAAGGCGCGCACCTGGACGAACAGGATCGCGACGACCACGGCGGCCAGATCGCCGAAGAACCAGCCGCGGAGCGCTACCCACCCCGTCGTGCCGACCGCTGACGCGTAGAGCGAAGGACTGTGAACGAGGCTTCGGACGATGACGCTCGGTGAAGCCAGAACGCCCAGTTTGCTGAGCCAGACGTCGGCCAGGACTTCCCAGAGCACGAGGAGGGCGACGCTGGCCGCGAGAGTCGTCATTCCCCGCGAGAGAGCGGATCGCCGACGCGACCGCCGACCGGCCGAGCGCGCCACGCTGATCGTCGTCACGAGGCGGCGCCCGCGGGGTCGGCGGTCTCCACGTCGGTGGTACCCGCCTCGAGCATCTCGCTGAGCTCGTCACAGATGGTGTGGAACGCAGGACTGGTGAGCAGCTCCTTGCGGCGAGGACGCGGGAAGTCGATGGCGAGTTCGCCGACGATGCGGCCCGGTCGGGGCGACATGACGACGACGCGGTCAGCCAGGAACGCCGCCTCCTGGATCGAATGGGTCACGAGGAGGGCCGTCGCCGACGTCGACATCCAGAGCGACTGCAGCTCCCGATTCATGC
>JAODMX010000109.1 GCA_025464735.1 Frondihabitans sp.
CGACCCGAAAAGAGAGAAGGCACACGCGATGGGGCGTGTAGAAGGCAAAGTCGCATTCATCACCGGAGCCGCCCGTGGCCAGGGTCGCAGTCACGCGATCCGCTTGGCCCAGGAGGGCGCCGACATCATTGCGGTCGATCTGATCGACCACATTCCCAACGTCACCTACCCCTCGGCCACCCAGGAGGATCTCGACGAAACCGTTCGCCAGGTCGAGGCACTCGACCGGCGGATCATCGCCAGCAAGGTCGACGTCCGCGATCGACCGGCTCTTCAGAAAGCCATCGACGACGGCGTGGCCGAACTCGGCCACCTCGACATCGTCGTCGCCAACGCGGGCATCTGCGACATCGCCGACTGGAAAGGCACCACGGTCGACATCTGGGAGCAGACGATCGGCACCAACCTCACGGGCGTCTGGAACACGGCCCAGCTGACCACGCCGCATCTGATCGAGGCGGGCGGCGGGTCGATCATCATGACGAGTTCCGCCGCCGGGCTGAAGGGCCTCCCCTTCCTGTCCGCGTACGTCACGGCCAAACACGGAGTCGTCGGCCTCATGCGGGCCTACGCGACGGAGCTGGCCGAGTACAACATCCGGGTCAACTCGATCCACCCCACCGGGGTCGACACTCCCATGGGCAGCGGCGACGGGTCGTCCAATTTCGGCCCCCTGCTCGAAGCCCATCCAAAGCTCGGCGGCATGCTGCAGAACCTGCTGCCGATCGAGATCACGCAGCCGGTGGACCTCTCGAACGCGGTCCTCTTCCTCGCATCGGACGAAGCACGCTACGTCACCAGCCTGACGATGACCGTCGACGCAGGCAACACCCAGTTCTGAAAGAAGGTCCGGCCCTGTGCCGGGCCTTTTCTCATAGCGGTCGCACAACCGACCGTTTCGCAGAAAGGGAAAGGAGCACGCAATGGGGCGTGTAGAAGGAAAGGTCGCGTTCGTCACGGGCGCGGCCAGAGGACAGGGGCGCAGCCACGCGCTGCGTCTGGCTCAAGAGGGCGCAGACATCATCGCCATCGACATCACCGGTCAGATCGACTCGGTTCCCTACCCCATGTCGCAGCCGTCGGACCTCGAAGAGACGGTTCGGCAGATCGAGGCTCTGGATCGCCGAATCGTGGCGACGAAAGCCGATGTCCGCGACTACGACCAGGTCAAGGCCGCGGTCGACGACGGAGTCGCTCAACTGGGTCGACTCGACATCGTCTCAGCGAACGCCGGCATCTTCAGTTTCGGCAGCCTTGCCGAACTCGATGAGCAGGTCTTCCGCGACATGATCGACGTCAACCTGATCGGCGTCTGGCATGCCGCCAAGGCCGCCATCCCGCACATCCGTGCGGGCGGGCGAGGCGGGTCGATCGTTCTCACGAGCTCCACTGCGGGGCTCGAGGGAATGGATCACATCGGGCACTACGCGGCGGCGAAACACGGTGTCGTCGGCCTGATGCGCACCCTGGCGATCGAGTTGGCGCCCGATTTCATCCGCGTGAACAGCGTGCATCCGACGAGTGTCAACACCGACATGATCCACAACTCGGCGACGTACGAGCTCTTCGCATCCGATCTGCCCTTGGCGGAACGGACCAAGGAGACCCTGGGCGCGCGCTTCGGGACGCTGAACAAGCTGCCGATCCCCTGGGTCGAGCCGGTCGACATCTCGAACGCCGTCCTGTGGCTCGCCTCCGACGAGGCGCGCTACGTCACCGGTGTCACCCTGCCGATCGACGCCGGCGAACAGCTCTAAGAGCGTCGCCCCGGGGTACCGGCTACCGGCCGGTGCCCCGGCCCTCACCCGACAGGAGACAGAATGGGACAGCTCGACGGCAAGGTCGACCGCCCGGAGCCGGGCACCCGCGAACGCATCGCTGCTCGCATCGTCGGCCGCGAGCGCGAACTCGAGCTCGCGCTCGCGGCCGTGGGGTCCGGCCGCGACCTCGTGATGGAGGGGCCGCCCGGGACGAGCAAGACGACCATGCTGAAGGCCATCACCGAGGAGTGGGGAATCCCGTTGTTCTTCGTCGAGGGCAACGCCGACCTGACCCCGACGAAACTCGTCGGGCATCACAACCCCGCCCGCGTCCTCAAGGAGGACTACAGCGCGGACACGTTCGTCGCCGGGCCGCTCGCACGCGCCATGGAGACCGGCGGATTCCTCTACATCGAGGAGTTCAATCGTGCTCCCGAAGACACCCTGAACACGCTGCTGACGGCCATGGCCGATCGGCAGATCGAGGTGCCGCGAGTGGGCCTGATCCGAGCCGAGCCGACCTTCCGAGTGATCGCGTCGATGAACCCGTTCGACAACGTCGGCACCACCAGACTCTCGACGAGCGTCAGCGACCGCCTCAACCGCATCGTCTTCGGCTACCAGGACGCCGAGTCGGAGGAGGGCATCGTGCGCCTCCGGTCGCACCTCGAGGGCGCCCTCGCCGACCGCATCGTGCCGGACGCAGTCGCCGTGACCCGTGCCACCCGCACGCATCCGGATGTCCGCCAGGGCAGCAGCGTTCGTGGCGCCATCGACTCCGCCCTCATCACCAGCGAACTCGCGTCTCTGCGCGACCTCACCGACCCCGACGACGAGCGCTACCCGGAGACCTTCTTCGACGCCATGGTCGTCGCCCTCTCCGGTCGCATCCACCTCGACGAAGCCGCCGAGACGACGCCCGAGCGGGTGCTCCGCGAGATCTGGGAGGACCACTTCATCCTCGAGCCGGCCCGAGCGACCCCCGGCTGAAGGACCGTCCAGGCGGACTCACCACTCCGACGGGAGTCAAACACCCGATCCGACGGAGCCCGGCCTCTCGCGAGAAAACCGAAGCAGCTCGACCAGGATCCGACAGTGTTCGACGCCGTCTCGGGGCCGGGTGGCTTTGCCCTGCGTCCGCAACCCGGGAAGGCGGGGAGCACGAAGAAGCGACCCCAGGGATCCGGCGCGGGATTCACCGACGACGCGGCCGACCTGGTGCCCCTCGAGGAGGCGGCCGATGTCGAGCCCGGCGTTCGCGAGCGCGCCCGGGCCATCGCCGCACGGTTGTCCGTCCCGAAGCCGCGAGCGGACGGGGCTGCGAGGCGGGGTGCGGGTGACACCGCGAGCCTCCCCTACGCGGAGGGGAGCGACGAGATCGACCTCGACGCGACCCTGGAAGTGCTGGCCGAGAAGCCGATGCCGGAAGACGAGGACATCATCGTGCGCGAGCGCGTGCGCACGAAACGGTCGGTCGTTCTCGCGGTCGACGTCTCCGGGTCGATGAAGGGTGAACGGATCCGGACGGCCGCTGCAACCGTGGGCGCCCTCGCCGCCGAGCTCGACCAGGACGACTTCGCCGTCGTCGCCTTCTGGTCGGACGCCGCGGTCCTGCTCGAGCTGGGCCAGCGCGTCAACCCGATGGCCTTGCTCGACCAGATGCTGCGCATCCCGGCGCGCGGGCTCACGAACGTGGGGTTCCCGCTGAAGCTGGCTGCGGTGCAACTCGCCTGGGTGCCGCAGCGCGATGCCCGCGTGATCCTGCTCTCGGACTGTGTTCACAACGCGGGGCCGGATCCACGCCCGTTCGCAGCCCGCCTGCCCCGGCTCGACGTGCTGCTTGACACCAGCGGCGAGAAAGACATCGAGCTGGGTCGCGAGCTGGCGCGGATCGGGCGGGGTTCGTTCCGACCGGTGCGCACACACCACGACATCGCCCCGGCGCTCAGTTCGCTGTTCCGGAGTTGACGCGTGCCACCCCTTCCACCTCATGGCACCGAGTGCCATAATAGAGACAGCCCGCGGCGATGCAGCCGCGAAGCACGAACGAGAGTGAGGCCCGATGCCTAGGAATCCATGGTTCGAGACGGTGGCAGAAGCACAGCGGCGAGCCAAGAAACAGCTTCCCAGTTCGGTCTACGGTGCTCTCGTCGCCGGTTCGGAACGCGGCCTGACGATCGACGACAACATCGGCGCGTTCTCCGAGCTCGGGTTCGCTCCCCACGTGGCGGGGCACAGGGCGAACCGCGATCTGTCGACGACGGTGCTCGGGATCCCAATCGATTTTCCCGTGATCATCTCGCCGACCGGCGTCCAGGCCGTGCATCCTGACGGTGAGGTCGCTGTCGCCCGGGCCTCGGCTGCGCGCGGCACGATCATGGGCTTGAGCTCGTTCGCGAGTAAGCCCATCGAAGAGGTCGCCGCGGCCAATCCCAACACCTTCTTCCAGATGTACTGGTCGGGCAGTCGAGACCAGATGGTCCAGCGCATGGACCGTGCGCGTCGCGCCGGCGCGAAGGCCCTGATCTCGACTCTCGACTGGTCGTTCTCGAACGGGCGCGACTGGGGCAGCCCGTCCATTCCTGAGAAGCTCGACGTCAAGACGATGGTCGCCTTCGCACCGAACGTGCTGCCGCACCCCGCGTGGCTCCTCCGCTTCGCGAAAGCGCGCAAGCTGCCCGATCTGACGGCGCCGAACCTTCAGCCGCCCGGCGGCGAAGCCCCCACCTTCTTCGGCGCCTACTACGAGTGGATGCAGACACCTCCGCCCAGCTGGGACGACGTGGCCTGGCTCGTCAAGGAGTGGGGCGGCCCGTTCGTCCTCAAGGGCGTCAGCCGCGTCGACGACGCGCGCCGCGCTGTCGACGCCGGAGTCGACGCCATCTCGGTCTCCAACCACGGTGGCAACAACCTCGACACCACGCCGGGAACGATTCGGATGCTGCCCTCGATCGCCGATACCGTGGGCGACCAGCTCGAGGTGTATCTCGACGGCGGAATCCGACGCGGCGGCGACGTCGCCAAGGCCCTCGCTCTCGGCGCTCGCGCCGTTCTGATCGGCCGCGCCTACCTCTGGGGTCTCGCTGCCAACGGCCAGGCCGGTGTCGAGAATGTCCTCGACATCCTCAAGGGCGGCCTCGACTCGGCCGTTCTCGGCACGGGGAACGCCTCCGTTCACGAGCTCTCCTCCGACGACCTGGTCATCCCTGAGGGCTTCACTCGCACGCTCGGCGGCTCGGCTCTGTCCGCAGCAGCGGCCCGTCGTCGGCCCACCGCCCCGAAAGCAACCCCGCGAGCCAAGGATCCGATCGGGTAGCGTCACCGACATGTCCGCACCTTCCCGGGACGAACCCGCCCGCCGCTGGACCGAACTCGGGTCGGCCGCGTGGCCGGAGGTGCCCGTCGATCCCCTGGTGCTCGTCCCCACCGGTTCGACCGAGCAGCACGGGCCTCACCTGCCGTTCGACACCGACAGCGTCGTGGCCCGGGCGGTTGCAACGCACGCGGCCGCCCGCCTGCCGGGGCCGGTTGTCGTGGCTCCCACGATCGCCTTCGGCGCGAGCGGCGAGCACGCCGACTTCCCCGGAACAATCTCCATCGGCCACGTAGCTCTGCGCGCGGTCCTCATCGAAACAGTCCGCTCGCTCGATCTCTGGTCCGGGCACATCGTCTTCGTGAACGGCCACGGCGGCAACGTCGCGACCCTCCGGCAGGTCGTCGCCGAGATGCGCGCGGAGGGCCACGA
>JAODMX010000117.1 GCA_025464735.1 Frondihabitans sp.
CCGCTCCCCAAAACGGCTCCATACAGATTGAGAAGTACCGTCACCCTCGGCGACGAGTCAACCATCAAGATCACGGCTCGGCCAAATAAGCCAGCGGCGGCGTGCGGGCGAGAAATAGCACGCGCCACACACCAGCGGCTCTTCGACATGGTCAGCCAAGGCCAGCACCGGGTCCGGGGTCGGCGCCGTTCTGGTCCGCTGAATCGCATGTAATAGCGCCTGTGGCATGAAGCCAGCAGTTGTAGCTGGGGCGGTCCTCGGGCATTCCAGATGGCTCTTGAATGTATACAAATGCTGCAACGTCGCTGTAATTGTAGTACAATAGGTCGGGATTGTATTTACCGCTGTATACATCATGACTATAGTTTTTCGAGAAGTTTTTAGCATGCTTAGAGGTCTTAATGTTCGTAATACTGCCCGACCAAGCCGGATTACCGGCGTCTTCAACATTTTTATTATACATGTCTGGGCCATATTGGGTTATGCCTGATTCGCTGTTGGCTTTGACTTTCCCGCGTAGCGAGTAGCTCCCCGTCTCCTTGTTTACAACATAACCGATCTTGTAGCCAGAGCAGTTGTAGATCGGCGTCACCGTGAGCGAGAGGTGGACGGTGATCGAGGAAAGGTTAGGTTCAAGGCTCTTCGAATTCGTGAATGCTTTCCCGGTATAACAAACGGTTCCAGTTGGGTCGTGTACCGCCGGCGTTGAGCTTGCAGGGGAGCTCTGCTGAGCGCCAGCTGTGGCGTCTGAGGCGATGAACGAGTACGTCGGTGTCGTGACCGAACCCTGGGTGCCATCCGGATCCACGGAGCCAGTTATTGTTGCCCACCAGTAGTAGGTCTGAGACGTCAGGTCATCCGGCCAGACTCCGTTAATGTCGTCTCCGTAGCCGTTCCACACGACGTTTGATCCAGCCGCATCCGTGCTAACGAAGTACTCGACCTGCGCGTCAGCGGGAAGGTCGCTAGTGCCCCCGAGCTGGACGGTCAAGTTCGGCGTGAGCGTCGTCGTGTCGCCATCCGCGGGTCCCGGTACAAAACCAGCGGTGGTCCAGTCGCCAAGGTCGAATGAGTAGTTAGCCTCGATGGAATCAAAACTGTCGGAGCCGTTCGTTGCCCAGATCTGGTGCCCGCCCTGCGTGGGCTGAATCTGCACGGTCACGACAGTCTGGGACGTCGCGGAAAGGAGGACGTCTGTCGGCGGGTCGATAGAATCAATGCCGTACTCCAGGTGATCTGTGCTGTCCTCGGCGACCGGAGCCGTGATTGTGCACGTGATCGGCGTGGAAGGGAGTACTTTTGTCCAGCTGCCGTCCGCAAACCCACTTTGACAGGCGATTGTCGGAGCCGACAGGCCGGAGTACCAGCCTTCGACATCGACGACCATGTCGGCGTTACCTTGCGAGTTGTTCTGCAGGATGATGCCGCCGTCAGCCCCAAGAGGAACGATTGCGAATACCGTCATCGTTGAATTCGCAACAAAATAGCCCGTGTCAGGCCCAGGTGCGGCGTCGTCGGCGTACGCGCTGACGGACCCTGAGGATCCGGCCGGAGGGATGACAGTGATGTCGACCGCGACGGATGTGAGACCTGAGGTCATTGCCGGGACACCGTTCGTACCGGTGACCTGTATAGTCCGCGCTTCACCCGCAGCGAGCGGCACGTTCCCATTGGTCCGGGAATCGTAAACGCGCGCCGCTGCGGGGGTGAACTGGCCCGCACCGCTGCCATTGGTGCTGGCCGTAAAGTATCCCTCGATCGAAACGACGAGGTTCACGGGGCCGCCGGCGACGTAGATGCTGACTCCACCGGAGCTTGGAAGGTTGACGTTCGTGGTCCAGTCATAGACCCTCTGGCCTGGCCAGTACAGGGCCGTGCTGGGGCGGGCCTGGCCCGCGCCAAACGGGATGATGTACCCGCCAGTCGTCCCCGACCCGGACTCCTGAATGTTAAGTACCACACCGGACGCATCAGTGGGCACTCCCGCGGAGCCAGCGACTGGGAATGTCAGGGTGCTCTGGGATGCAACCTTAGCCACCGCTACTCCACCAGTTCCATCAGCGGTATTCGCTATAACCGAAGCTGCCAATGGCACGTACCCACCCGCCGCAGTGCTGCCAGAACTGTAATAGCCCTGCACATCGACGCGCAGACTCGCGGCGGTACTGGCTTGGACCTGGATCGCGCCGTTACTGCCGACTGCAATCGTCGCGGCGTTGGCGACCGCGGTCGTCGCCGGGTAGTTGACGTAGGCGACCGTCGTGTTAGGCGTTGTCACAGCACCTGCGTCGGCGTGCAAATAGCCGGCCGTGGAAGTGCTGTTTGTCACGACGAAGTTCACCTGGACAGCGGAGACGCCTGTGGCCGGGATTGTCCCGACACCCTCAACGGGTATCGAATACCAACTTCCCGCAGCCAAGCCCGCCGTGGGCGCGTCACCGGTTCCGCTGTTTGTGTCGTAGATGCGGGTCGTGTTCGAGACGAACAAGCCGCCCGCGCCCGTGGAAGCATCCGCATGTGCTACCTGAGGTGCGCTGACCACAAAAGCAGCCAACAACGCCACCGTGATCGCGACGGCGACCACCCGAACCTTCGACAACCGGACCAAAACTACTGAAGACCGCACGACGACGCCCCATTTCTCGAGGCCGCAGCGCCTCGCCGATGTCAGCTTGGACGCTGACAGGCCAGATAACAAGTAGGCATGGGTATCGAAATCAAGGAGGCAATCCGGACCTTGTACCCCGATCCCTTGGGGAGAGAATCCTCCAAATGCAAGAAAAAGCTGAAAATATATGAAGGAATGACCCGGTGAAGTCAAAGAACGTACCCCATACAACAGAGGATTGGGCCCCGAACTGGGGGATACGACGCACGCTCGTCTCCGCGCTCTCACATCACGAAGCGGCTCGTGGACCTTGGTGACGTGATCCCCACGGTGCGGCAAGATTGGTTCTCGGTGAGGCCGGGCTGATGTCCGTCGGCCGGCACGGAGTCGGCCCGGCGCAAATCTGTCGTGTTGGCAGGCCGCTCGGACGGCCCGCCCAGCGGGTACACCGGTGACGTCGCGACGTCGTCCGACCCGGGGGCCTCCGCGGTCATCGACAGTCACGGCATCGTGCCGAGTCTCCTCGCTGCGCAAGACGGGGCGGTCGCCGACCGGAACCCGGCCACCTCGGGCGCCCTCGAGGAGGGCAGCAGCGTCACTTCCCCCGACGATGTGTTCCTCGCCGCCGGCGCCCCCTGGTTTTTCACGCTTTTCGGACGGGACTCGATCTGGGCCGCCCGCTTCCTCCTGCCCCTCGACGACGGGCTCCTGCTCGCCGGCGGGACACTCCGCGTGCTCGCCGGCCTCCAGGGGCACACCCGTGTCGCCGAGACGGCCGAGCAGCCCGGCAAGATCATGCACGAGCTGCGGTCGCAGACGCTCACGATCCCCGGCGAAGGCATCAGCCTGCCACCGCTCTACTTCGGCACGGTCGACGCCACCGCGCTCTGGATCTGCCTGCTGAACGACGCCTGGCACTGGGGTCTCCCCGACGACCAGGTCCGCGCCCTCCTGCCTCACCTCGAGGCGGCGCTCGCCTGGATGCGCGACTACGGCGACAGCGACGGCGACGGACTCCTCGAATACGTCGACGAGACCGGTCACGGCCTGTCCAACCAGGGCTGGAAAGACTCCGGAGACAGTGTCCAGTGGCGCTCGGGCGAACTGGCCGAGGGGCCGATCGCCCTCGTCGAGGTGCAGGCCTACGCGTACGAGGCGGCACTCGCCGGCGCACGGATCCTGGAGCACTTCGAACGGCCGGGAGCCGCCTCCTGGCGCGACTGGGCCGCCCGACTGCAGGCGCGCTTCAATGAATCCTTCTGGATCCAGGATCCTCAGGGCGACTATCTCGCAATCGCCCTCGACGCCCACAAGCGGCCCGTCGACACCGTGACGTCGAACCTCGGCCACGTGCTCGGCACCGGGCTCCTCACCGAAGCCCAGGCCGCCTCGATCGCTGCTCGCCTCGTCTCCCCCGAGCTGTCCAGCGGCTTCGGCCTGCGGACGATGTCCACCGACTCGGCCGGTTACTGGCCACTGAGCTACCACGGCGGCAGCGTCTGGACCCACGACACCGCCATCGCCATCCAGGGCCTCGCCCGCGACGGCTTCGCTGCCGAGGCAACGCAGCTGGCCGAGGGACTCCTGCGAGCGGTGCCCGCTTTCGACTACCGGATGCCGGAGCTGCACTCCGGTGACGACGCGCGCGAGCTGCCCCGCCCGGTGCCGTATCCCGCCGCCTGCCGGCCGCAGGCCTGGTCGGCTGCCGCCTCGGTGGCGGTCTGGGCCGCCCTGGAAGGCGTGGTGTCGCCGCGGTGACACCGGTTTCGGCGCAGGGCACCGCGAATACTCGGTGCCTGCCGCCGGAAGCGGTGTCAAACACAGGCCCGGGCCGGGGCCTGCGCCGGGGCCGGGCCAGTAGGCTCGGGGCATGAATCCATTGCGCGGAGCGGCCTGGCGCGCCCGGACGTTTTTGTCCGAGCCGGTCCACGAACTCGAGCGGCGCACCGTCGAGGCCGAGGCTGCCGCGAGCGCGGCGACCGGCGAGCGTCTCGACGAAGTGCTCCAGCTGCTCCGGGCTTCTCAGACCGAGCGCGAGACCTCCGACCGCGAGAGTCGGCGCCTGTTCGTCGCACTGCGCACCCTCCTCGAAGAACAGAGCGCCGAGATCACCGAGCTTCGCCGCGAGATAGAGCGGCTGCGGGCCGGCGAGAGCACGCCTGCCTCGTGAGCAAGGAGGTCTTCCTCTTCGGCGCCGGGGGCCACGCGAAGGTCGTCATCGATGTGCTGCGCCGCCAGGGCGTGCATGTCGTCGCCTGCCTCGAACCAGAGCCCCGGGTCGACAGCGTCGGCGGTATTCCCGTGCTCATCGAGTCGACCGGGCTCCCCCAGCTCCGCGCCGACGGCCACGACCGGGCCTTCGTCGCCATCGGCGACAACCACCTCCGGCGGCGCATCGCGACCCGTGCTCGCGCCGAGGGTCTCGAGCTGATCAACGCGATCAGCCCTCTCGCGATCGTGGCGCCCGATGTCGAGCTGGGCACCGGGATCCTGATCGTCCACGGCGCCATCGTCAACGCTGCGTCCCGCATCGGGGACGACACGATCGTCAACACGGGCGCCACCGTCGACCACGACGCACGGATCGGCGCCGGTGTGCATATCGCCCCGGGCAGCCACCTGGCGGGGAACGTCACGGTAGGATCGATGGCCATGCTCGGCATCGGCACAGCGGTCATCCCCGGAATCACGATCGGCGACGAAGCCGTCGTGGGCGCGGGCTCCGTCGTGATCCGAGACATCACCACAGCGACGCGCGTCTGGGGCAACCCGGCCCGCGAGCAGGCTCCCGAAAGAGACCTCGACGAATGACACTCGAACCGATCGCCCTCGCCCAGCCCGACCTCGCCGGCAACGAGTTGAAGTACGTGACCGAGTGCCTTGAAACGGGCTGGATCTCCAGCATCGGGCACTTCATCACCGACTTCGAGCAGGCCTTCACCGAGGTCTCCGGCACCCGGTTCGCCGTCGCGTCGAACAACGGCACGACCGCGCTCCATCTGGCTCTGCTCGCCCTCGGAGTCGGCCCGGGTGACGAGGTCATCGTGCCCACCGTCACCTACGTCGCCACCGCCAACGCGGTGAAGTACTGCGGCGCAACGCCCGTGCTCGCCGACGTCTCGCCCGGCACCCTCAACATCGACCCCGACGAGCTCGAACGCCTTGTGACCCCGCGCACGAAGGGCGTCGTCTCGGTTCACCTCTACGGGATCCCCGCCGACGTGAAGGCGATCGGCGCCTTCTGCGATACGCACGACCTCTTCCACCTCGAAGACGCCGCCGAGTCGCACGGTGCCACGGTCGACGGAAAACCAGTCGGCTCCTTCGGCGACGCAGCCATCTTCAGCTTCTTCGGCAACAAGATCGTCACGACCGGCGAGGGCGGCATGGTCGTCACCGACGATCCCGCTCTCGAGAAGCACATCCGCCTGCTCCGCGGCCAGGGCATGGATCCAGAGCGTCGCTACTGGTTCCCGGAGGTCGGCTATAACTACCGCATGACCAACATTCAGGCCGCGATCGGCGTGGCACAGCTCGAACGCTTCGAAGGGCTCCTGGCGGCCAGGCTGGAGCTGGCATCGCGCTACGCCACGCGCCTGAAAGCAATCGAGGGCATCGTGCTGGCCGAGGTGCCGGAGGGCGTCATCTCGGTGCCGTGGCTGCAGAATGTCTATCTCGAAGAGGGGGACGGTGCCCGCCGCGATTCCGTCATGAGAGCGCTCAAGGAGGAGGGGGTCGACAGTCGTCCCGTCTTTTACCCCATGCACGTGCTGCCGGCGTTCGAAACCTCGCGGCCCTTCCCCGTAGCCGACGAGTGGAGCGCTCGCGGAATCAGTCTTCCCCTGCACACCGGGCTCTCCATCGACGACGTCGACAGGGTCACCGACACGCTCGCCCGAGTCCTTCGTTGAAACTCCTCCAGTGAAGATCGCGCTCGTCACGTCGGAAGAACCCTTCGTCCTCGGGGGTGCGCGCAACATCGTCGAGTGGCTCGACCGCGCTCTGACAGAAGCGGGCCACGAGACCGAGCTCATCTCCTTGCCGTTCGAGGAGGCACCGGACGATGTGCTCGCGCAGACGGCCCGCTTCCGGATGATCGACCTGAGCGGATCAGCAGACCTCGTCGTCTGCTTCAGGCCTCCGTCCTACCTCGTGCGACACCCTCGCAAGGTGGTGTGGTTCATCCACCACCTCCGCACCTACTACGACCTGTGGGACACACCCCTCCGTGGCTTCCCGGATACGGTTGTCACCCGGAAGCGCCGGGACATCATTCGCCGAGCCGACGACCGCGCCCTGGCCGAGGCCCACCACGTCTTCACGAACTCGAAAGTCGTTTCGGAGCGCCTGCTCTCGTTCAACGGTGTCCCGAGCGACGTGCTCTACCCACCGCTGAGCGACACCGCCGGGTTTGCCAACAGCGGCTACGGCGACACCATCGTCGCCGTGTCGCGACTGGAGAACCACAAGCGCCAGAAACTCCTCGTCCAGGCTCTCGGGCTGACGACGACGGACGTGAGGCTTCGGCTGATCGGACGCGGCGCAACCCCCACCGTCGCAGAGGACTTGCGGTCGCTCGCGGCCGACCTCGGCGTCGCCGACCGGCTGGATCTCGACGACACGTGGATGGAAGAGGAGGAGAAACGACGCCTCATCGGCGCCGCTCTCGCGTGCGCGTATCTTCCGGTGGACGAAGATTCCTACGGATATCCCACACTGGAGGCCGCCCACTCGGCCAAGGCAGTGCTCACGACCGGCGATTCCGGAGGTGTCTTGGAATTCGTCGAACATGACGTCAGCGGCATCATCGCCGAACCCGACGCGGGATCCCTCGCCCAAAGCATGGACCGGCTCCACCGAGATCGCCCCCTGGCTGAACGACTCGGTCAGGGTGCCGTTCGGCGTGTCAGCGAGCTGGACATCTCCTGGAGCCACGTCGTGGAGAGAATCGTGACGGCATGAAGGTCGCGGTCGTCACCAACATGGTGCCCTTCATCCGAGGCGGGGCCGAGGAGCTCACCACCCACCTCGTGCACCATCTCGAGGAGAGCGGACACCTCGTCGACTTGGTCCGCCTGCCCTTTCGCTGGGACCCGTTCAGCGTCGTACCAGCGCAGATCGCGTCCGCGGAACAGATGCGCCTCGACGCAGCCGACAAGGTCATCGCCCAGAAGTTCCCCGGCTACCTCGTCCCGCATCCGAACAAGACTCTCTGGCTGATGCACCAGTTCCGCCAGGCCTACGACCTTTTTGGAACGCAACATACACACGTCACGGAAAGCCCTGACGACCGGGCCATCCGCGACCGCATCGTCGAGGCCGACAATGCGGCGTTCCAAGCGTCACGCACCATCTTGACGATCGCGCAAACCGTCTCCGATCGCCTTCTGAAGCACAACGGATTCGCCTCCGAGGTGCTTCTCACGCCGATGCTCGACAGCGGCCTGTTCCGCCGAAAAGAAGCAGAGCCCTACATCTTCGCAGGGGGGCGTATCAACTCGATGAAGCGCCAAGCGCTTCTGATCCAGGCTCTCGCACGGACGCCTCCGTCAGTGCGCCTCATGATCGCAGGGCCTCCCGACGACGCGAAGGCCGCGGCAGAGCTCCACCGGCTCGCCGAGGAACTCGGGGTCGCCGACCGACTCAGCCTCGATCTGCGTTTCGCGCCGAGAGAGGAGATCGCCGAGCTCGTCAACCGTGCCACCGCGTGCGCTTACCTTCCCTTCGAGGGGGACGCCGTCGGGTACGTCACCGTCGAGGCCGCCGAGGCGGCGAAGCCCGTGATCACGACCGATGACAGCGGCGGGGTCCTCGAGCTCGTCAAAGACGGCCGGACGGGATGGGTCGTCTCCCCCGACGTCGATTCCATTGCGGACGCCATGACGGCTGCGCTCGCCAAACCCCGCGAAAGCGATATTCGCGGTACCGCTCTCCACGAGCTCTGGCGAAGCCTGGATGTCTCGTGGCCAAGAACCATCGAACGGCTGATGGCATGAAAATCGTTCTGTTCACGCCCACTCACCAGCGCTCGGCCATTGCCCGCGTCTCCGTCTTGCTTCGGGATGCCCTCGAGGCCGAGCAGCACGTCGTCGTGATCGTGGCGACCGAGGATGAAGTCCTGACGCCTTCAGTGCGTCGGCCACGACTGGCCGACGCCGTCGATTGGCGAGACCAAACCGCGGTGCGCGATCTGGTCTGGGAGTCCGACCTGGTGTTCCACCAGATCGGCAATCACTTCGGGTATCACTCGGGCAGCGTGTTCTGGATCCCGTTGATCGGCGGATTCGTCGCCCTCCACGACTTCTTTCTGGGCGATCTCTTCCTCCTCTGGGCCGAGCACAACAGTGCAGAAGCCGACGGCATCCTGCACCGGTGGTACGACCTCGACATCGGCACCTTCCGCACAGCCGCCCACAGCGGGCACTTCGCCGAGCTCGATGCCCCCCTCACCGAGTGGCTGACCGACCGAGCCGACGCTGTGATCGCCCACTCCGACTTCGGACTCGGGCCAGTCAGGCGCGCCACCGACGCTCCGATCCGCGTCCTGCCCCTGCCCTACTCGCCGGAGGCTCCTCCGGCCGGTGAAGCGCCGCCTGCCTGGGACATCGCTGCGACCAACGGCGACGAGCGGTTCACGATTCTCACCTTCGGCCACATCATCCCGAACAAGCTCTGCGAGGACGTGATCGCGGCCGTGGCGGGCAGCGCCGTCGTTCGTCAACGGATCCAATTCAGGATCTGCGGAGAGATCTCGGACAGCTACCGCAACGACCTCGAATCCTTCGCAGAGGCAATTGGCGTCCACGTCGTGATTACGGGCGCCCTCACCGACCTCGAACTTCGCCGCGAGCTCCAATCGGCCAACCTCGTCGTTTGCGCCCGCAATCCCACTCTAGAATCAGGATCCGCATCCGCGATCGAAAGCCTGCTCTCGGGCACCCCTCTCGTCGTCATCAACACGGGCTTCTACGCGTCTCTCCCCAGCGACATCGTGTTCCGCGTGCCTTTAGACGACTTCCAGAGCAGCCTCACGCGAACACTTCGGAGCATCGTCCGAGGCGATTTCGATCTGGCGGCTCGAGCCGAGGCCGGCATCATCTTCGCCCAGACCACGTTCCGAGCGGACTCCTACGCAGAAGCTCTCGTCGGCTTGGCGGCGCAGGCCGCAGAACACCGACTTCTCCGCGAAGTCGACGACACGTTCGACCAACTCCGGACAGGACCGACCGAGGTCGCACGGCTCTACGCCAAAGACTCGGCCATTCTCCGAGCCGATTTCTCGCTTGACTCCTAGTTCGAATCGGGCATCGGCCTGGCGTGTGAGCGCGTCGAGAGGGCGAGCAGCACCTGTCGAGCAATCACGCGGCCGGCGCGATTGGCGCCGATCGTCGAGGCCTGCGGGCCGTAACCCGCGAAGAACAGGCGGGGATCCGCCTGCGACGCACCCCGCTCGACCGCCACGCCGCCCTGCTCCGTGCGCAGCTTGAGTGCTGCCAGGTGCCGCAGCTCGGGTCGGAAGCCGGTCGCCCACAGGATCGCGTCGGCCGGCTCGAACGAACCATCGGCGAATCGGACACCGTCGGGCTCGATCGACGTGAACATGGGTCGATCGACGAGGACTCCGCGCTCAACGCCGGCGCGATTCCGCCGAGTCATCGGCACGCCCGTGCCGCTCACGATGCTCGGCAACGCCTTGCCCTGCTTTGCCGCCTCGTCTTGTTCGGCAACCGCCGCCTGCCCCATTTCGACGCCCAGCTCCTGCTGGTCGAACCACTCGACCGGCCGGCGCGTGACCCAGACCGTGCGCGCGGCGACGCCGTCAAGCTCGAGAAGAAATCCGATCGCACTGGTACCGCCGCCGACCACGACCACGCTCTGCCCACGGAACTCCTCGGCATCGACGTACTCGGACGTGGTCAGCTGACGACCCCGGAAGGAGTCGCGCCCCGGGTACCAGGGGCGGAAGGGCGAACCCCAGGTGCCCGTCGCGTTGACCAGGATCTCCGTCTCAAGAAAGTGAAGGGCTCCCGCGGAGTCGAGGTATCGCACGGAGAGATCGTCGCCGAGGTCGTCGACGCCACGCACATCGGAGGGCCGGCGGACTCGGAGGTCGTAGTAGCGCTCGTACCGGTCGTAGTAGTCGGACACGACGTCACGAGCCGGAGCAGCGCGGTCAGCCGTGCTGAAGCTGAGACCCAGATTGGACATTCCTGGGAGATCGTTGACTTTGTGGGCTGTGCCGAGACGCAGGGCGCGCCAGCGGAACTGCCACGCACCTCCGGTCGACGGGCCGCGATCGACCACGACGAAGTCGCTACCGGGCTGCAGGCCCAGCCGTTGCAGGTAATAGGCGACAGAGAGGCCGGCCTGCCCGGCCCCGACGACGACGACGCGGGTACGTTCGAGTGCGGAGGGCGCGTCGAGATCGTCAGCCATGCCTCCATTGTGGCGGCGTCTCCTGCTCGCGCGTCGAGTCCGGGCGCGGAGGCGCATGCTAAGGTTGCGGTTAGTTTTGCAACATTTACCTGTCGGTCGTTCCCGGGCCGAAACGTGCATTTACGTGCGTCGACCGGGCCAGAATCACGAGGGGGTCTCGCATGGGGCGCGGCCGTCAAAAAGCCAAGCACACCAAGGTTGCCCGCGAGTTGAAGTACTTCAGCCCGGACACCAACTACGGCGCGCTTGAAAAAGAGCTCTCCAGCCCGCACGCTGACGGCGATCAGTACGTCGACAAGTGGGCTGACGAAGAAGACGACGAATTCGTCGACAAGTACTCCGACGACTACAGCGACAGCGACCAGCACAAGACTGCGTGACTGCCCTCATCGTTGCCTGACGTGACACGAAGCCCGTTCCCCGAGGGGAGCGGGCTTCGGTCGTCCGGCTGAGTTCAGTGGAAGAAGTTGGTGATCGTCGGCATAAGAGCGACGACCACGACCAGGATCCCGACACTCGCTGTGATCGCAGCGGTGCGGCGGCCACCGGTGATCTCCGAGAACGACGCCTGCGAGACTTCGTCGGGCACTTCGATGGTGCGAACGAAGACCTCGTGGTCGTGAACGGTGACGGTGCGGGTGGTGGTCATGCGGGTTCCCTCGGATTTACCGGCATCCTCGCCGGACGCCACTCCTCGTTGAGCAGCACTCAACTATAACCCTGAGAGGCCCCCATGTCCCACTAAATGCGGACCCGTTTTCGGGGGGCATCACGAACGGCCGACGACACGACTACGAGGCGTAAGCCCCCACGAGGCGGACCGCACCGCCGGCAACACCCTTGGCGTTCTGCTCGAAACCGGTGAGGTCACGGACGGCGGTGGAGACCGTGCCTACCTGCCACGTGTGGATCCCGTCCGCTTCGAGAAGCGCGGCAACGGCCGCTGCCGCCCCGGGGGCGACCACCGCGATCATTCCGACACCGAGATTCCAGGTACCCTCGCTCGACTCGAGCGTCGACCCCGCGATGTCGCTCAGCACCCGGAAGACCGTGGAGGGCGACCAGGATGCTCGATCGATTTCGGCTGACGAACCGACCGGCAGCACGCGGGCGAGGTTCGCCGCGATCCCGCCGCCGGTCACGTGACTGAGTGCGTGTACGGATCCTGAAGCCGAGGGGGCGTCGAGCACGCGCAGCAGTGGCGAGGTGTAGAGGCGAGTCGGCTCGAGCAGCGCCTCGCCGATAGGCCCACCGAGGTCGGCATTGACGTCGGTGTAGCCGAGGTCGGCCGAACGAAGGATGTGGCGCACCAGCGAGAACCCGTTCGAGTGCAGGCCGGACGACGCAAGCGCGAGAACGACGTCACCGTCGCGGACCAGGTGAGGCCCGAGCTGGGCCGAGGCCTCGACGGCACCGACAGCGGCCCCGGCGACGTCATAGTCGTCGGGGCCGAGGAGACCGGGGTGCTCGGCGGTCTCGCCGCCGACAAGAGCCGTGCCCGTCGCAGAGCAGCCACGGGCGATGCCGGCGACGATGTCGGCGATGCGCGACGGAACCACCTTGCCGCAGGCAATGTAGTCGGTCATGAACAGGGGGCGCGCGCCCACGACCACGATGTCGTCAACGACCATGCCGACGAGGTCTTGCCCGATGGTGTCGTGCTTGTCGAGCGCCTGCGCGATCGCGACCTTGGTGCCGACGCCGTCGGTGGAGGTGGCGAGGAGCGGCCGCTCGTACGACTTGAGGAACGATGCGTCGAACAACCCGGCGAATCCGCCGACCCCGCCCAGGACATTCGCGGAATGGGTGGCAGAGACCGCCGACTTCATGAGTTCGACGGCAAGATCACCGGCGGCAGTGTCGACTCCGGCTTCAGCGTAGGAGTTCGCGGCGGCGGTTGGACCGCCCGGAGTGTTGGCCAATTCTTCATCCAATCGCAGGCATGGCAGACTGTGTGGGTAAGTCCAACTCTACGGTCTGGAGCCAGCTGCGAATGTGCGGCATCGTCGGTCTCGTCGCGCACGAGCCAGCAAATCAACTCGTCTACGACTCTCTCCTCCTCCTTCAACACCGGGGCCAGGACTCAACCGGAATCGCCACTGCCGAAGGCAGCGTCTTCCACATCCACAAAACCCGCGGCCAGGTTCGCGAAGCATTCCGCACGCGCGACATGCGTGCGCTGCTCGGCAACATGGGCCTCGGCCACGTTCGCTACGCCACCAAGGGTGCCGCGTCGAACGAGCAGGAAGCACAGCCGTTCTACGTCAATGCGCCGTACGGCATCGTCCTCATCCACAACGGCAACCTGACGAACACCCGCGAACTCACCAGCGAGCTGTTCCACATCGACCGCCGCCACCTCAACACCAACAGCGACACCGAGCTGCTGGTCAACGTGCTCGCGCACGAGCTGCAGGAGCAGGTCAACGGCCACGATCTCGATCCCGAGCAGATCTTCGCCGCGGTCACGCGCGTCCACGACCGGGTGCAAGGCTCGTACGCCGCGATCGCCATGATCGCCGGTCACGGGCTCCTCGCCTTCCGCGACCCATTCGGCATCCGACCACTCGTCCTCGGCCGCCGCCTCGCCGGAAACGGCAGCGGCAAGCACGAGTGGATCGTCGCGTCCGAGAGCCTCGTGCTCGAGTCAGGCGGCTACGAAGTCATCCGCGACGTCGCACCCGGAGAGGCAATCTTCATCGCCCTCGACGGCGAGATGGTCTCGAAGCAGTGCCACGCGAATCCTCGTCTCGTGCCCTGCTCGTTCGAGTACGTGTACCTCGCTCGCCCCGACTCCATCATGAACGGCATCTCGGTCTACGACGCCCGCCTGCGCCTCGGTGACCGCCTGGCCGACACCATCGCGAAATACGCCCCCGCCGGCGACATCGACGTGGTCATGCCGATCCCCGATTCCTCGCGGCCCGCGGCGTCGCAGGTCGCCCAAAAGCTCGGCATCGAATACCGCGAAGGCTTCTACAAGAACCGCTACGTCGGCCGCACCTTCATCATGCCCGGGCAGGCCGAGCGCAAGCGTTCGGTGCGCCAGAAGCTCAACGCGATGGGCTCCGAGTTCCGTGGCAAGAACATCCTCATCGTCGACGACTCCATCGTGCGCGGCACCACCTCGCGCGAGATCGTCGAAATGGCGAGGGCCGCAGGAGCCAACAAGGTCACCTTCACCTCGGCCGCCCCGCCGGTGCGCTACCCCCACGTGTACGGCATCAACATGCCCACCCGTCAAGAGCTCATCGCCCACGGTCGGAAAATCCCCGAAATCGCCGAAGTGCTCGGAGCGGACCACCTCATCTACCAGGAGGTCGAAGACATGCGCTCGGCGATCACCGAGGGCTCCGACGTCACCGACCTCGAGATGAGCTGCTTCACCGGCGACTACGTCACGGGCACCGTGAGCCCCGAGTACCTCGCGTGGGTCGAGGCTAACCAGCTGAGCTAGCCTTTTTGGTCCGCCGCCTCCTCTGCGGCGCTCCCCCACGCGTGGCTTCGCGCGATGAACTAAACGTCGCGCAAATGCGCGAAATCAACGGCACGAATGCGAAGCCTCGGGGTGCGGGCCACGGCGCAGGCGCCACCCAGCCACCCACCCAGCCGACGAGCGAGTAACTACTCGAGCTCGCCGTCGATCGGGTCGTCAAGCTCCGGCGTCTCGACGGCGATCCGCTCGCCCTCGGCCTCGCGAGCGCGGCGCGTGCCGATCCAGTCGAGCAGCACGGCGACGAGCGAGCCGAACAACGCCCCGATGGCGATGCTGTAGAGCACGAAATAGCCGAACGCCTGCAGGAAGGGAGTGCCGTCGTCTTTCCCGGGCGCTGTCGCAACGGCGATGAACGTGACGATGACACCCACGATGATGCCGCCGAAGATGAAGACCGGATAACGCGGCGCGCGCCGAACCCGCACCTCGTCACGGGTCGCGGAGACCTGCGGCTCGGGCTGCTGGGGACTCTGGGGTGCCGTACTCACGCGTCCATTGTCGCAGGGTTGCGCTGGGCTCCTCGCCGCGCGCCTCGGCGCCGAGACAAGCTCAGCCTGGCGACTCGCCCCAGGCGATCGGCAGGTACGCGCTGATGTCGGCCCGACTCCCCGAGGCCGACACGAGAGCGTGGTCGCGTGCTTCTGTCCACGTGAGCGACCCGGCGGCAAGACGTATGAACGTAGCGGCATTCATCTCGACGACGTTGGGCGGGGTGCCGCGGGTATGGCTGAGCCCTTCCATGAACTGCACGGCGCCGAAGGGCGGAACCCGCACCTCGACGGTGGCGCCGGGCTCGCGGTCACCCAGTAATTGCAGCAGGAAGCGGACGGCTGTCGCGGTGACAGTACGGGGCGCGTCCTGCCCCTCGGCGATGGCCTGCCTGACGGCCGAAGCGCCGGCACCGGGGTCGATTCTCACCTTGGCCATGGCTCCACGCTAGCGGCGGATAAGCTTCTCCCCGTGCGAATTCTCGTTCTCGGCTCCGGTGCTCGCGAGCACGCCATCGTGACGGCTCTTCTTCGTGAGCGATCAGAATCGAGCGGTGAACCGAGCCATCACATCATCGCGGCCCCCGGCAACGCGGGTCTCGCCGCCGATGTCGAGGTGGTCGGCCTCGACGCGACGAACGGCAAGGTCGTCACCGAGTACGCGCTCGAGAACGACATCGAGCTGGTCGTGATCGGCCCCGAGGCTCCGTTGGTGGCGGGCGTGGCCGATGTGCTCCGGAGCCACAGCATCCCCGTCTTCGGCCCTGGAAAGCGCGCTGCGGCTCTCGAAGGCAGCAAGACCTTCGCCAAGCGCATCATGGACGAGGCGCGCGTGCCCACCGGTCGAGCAGTTCGCACCGGCACGCTCCAGGAGGCCACAGCTTCGCTCGACGAGTTCGGCGCCCCGTACGTGGTCAAGGCCGACGGCCTGGCGGCCGGCAAGGGCGTCCTCGTCACCGATGATCGCGACGCAGCTCTCGAGCACGCCACCTATTGGTTGCAGCACGGTTCCGTCTTGATCGAGGAGTTCCTGGAGGGTCCGGAGGTGTCGCTCTTCCTGCTCTCTGACGGACACACCGTCGTCCCGCTCAGCCCCGCGCAAGACTTCAAGCGGCTCCTCGACGGAGACGACGGGCCGAACACCGGCGGTATGGGCGCCTACTCGCCCCTTCCGTGGCTCGACGAGCGCTTCGGCAGCGAGTCCGACTTCGTCGAAGAGGTGATCGAGACCATCGCCATCCCGACCGTGCGCCAACTCGAGCGCGAGAGCACGCCGTTCATCGGCCTCCTCTACGCGGGGCTCATCCTCACCGAGCAGGGCATCCGGGTGATCGAGTTCAACGCCCGCTTCGGTGACCCCGAGACCCAGGTGGTGCTGCCCCGGCTCGTCACCCCGCTCAGCGAACTCCTGCTCGCCACGGCCAACGGCTCCCTCTCGACCCACGCGAAGCCGGAGTTCTCTCCGCAGGCCGCAGTCACCGTTGTCCTCGCCAGCGAGGGCTACCCGGAGTCCCCCGTCACCGGCCGCGCGATCACCGGCCTGGAGCAGGCGCTCGCCGTGCCCGGCGTCACGATCGATCACGCCGCCACCGCCCGCCTAGACGACCGTCTGGTCGCCACTGGCGGCCGCGTGCTGAGCGTCGTCGCCCTCGGCGACGGGTTCACCCAGGCTCGCGACCGCGCGTACGAGGCTTTGTCGAAAATCGAGCTCGAGGGTGGCCACTACCGTCACGACATCGCCGAGAAGGTGGCGCGATGAGCGACGCTGCGACCCTCGCCGGCTGGAAGCACGTCTACTCCGGCAAGGTCCGCGACCTCTACGTTCCGCAAGGGTTCGAGGGGTTCGCCGACGCGCCTGCGGCACTCGTCGTCGCCAGCGACCGCGTGAGCGCGTTCGACTTCGTTCTGGAGCCCGGTATCACCGACAAGGGCGCACTCCTCACCCGCCTGAGCCTGTGGTGGTTCGGCGAGCTCGACGGCGTAGCGAATCATCTTCAGGATCCAGAACTCTCTCCCGTCCCGATCCCGGCCGCCGTCGCCGATCGGGCGATGCTCGTGAAGCCTCTCGACATGTTCCCCATCGAGTGCGTCGTGCGCGGCTACCTCGTCGGGAGCGGCTGGGCCGAATACCAGGATTCCGGCACCGTCTGCGGCATCTCGCTGCCCGTGGGTCTTGCGTCGGGCGACGCGCTTCCGGAGCCGATCTACACGCCCGCTTTCAAGGCCGACCTCGGCGACCACGACGAGAACATCACCTTCGAGCGCACCGTCGAACTCGCAGGGCCCGAGGTCGCCGCCAGGCTGCGCGACCTGTCGCTCGAGGTGTACTCGCGTGCTGCCGCGATCGCTGCGGCGAAGGGCGTGATCCTTGCCGACACCAAGTTCGAGTTCGGCGCCGATCGCCAGACCGGCGAGATCACCCTGGCCGACGAGGTCTTGACGAGCGACAGCAGTCGCTACTGGGATGCGGCCGTCTACGCCACGGGCAATCGAACGGAAAGCTTCGACAAGCAAATCGTACGAAACTGGCTCGCGGCAAACTGGGACAAAACCGGCACGCCTCCCGTTCTGCCGCCCGAGATCGTCGCCCAGACCGCAGCCCGCTACCGCGAGCTCCTGGAGCGACTGACCGCCTGAGGTCCGGCGTCACGCGCCCCCGGCGGGGGACGACGGCGGCTTTCCTGACCACCACCCGCGTCACGATTCACTATCCCGAGGCAGAAGGTGCAGAATGCAGGGGTGACTGACGTGATGGTTCTCGAGGTTCTCGACAAGCACTGGACCGACCCCGACGGCGCCCAACTCCGCTGCGAACAGCAGGCAGAGATCGCCATTCGGTACGGCACCGACAACTCCGAGCCGGGCATCAAGCCCAGCGCCGGCGACATCGCGGAGTTCGTTGTGGCCTACGCGGGTGGCAAGCCCGTGGGGTGCGGTGCGCTGCGGCAGCTCACGCCGGAAGACGACGGCACGGCACCGGCGGGCGACGCCGAGATCAAGCGAATGTTTGTGCGCACGTCGAGCCGCGGATCCGGCGCTTCGATCGCCGTTCTCCGGGCTCTCGAAGATCGCGCCCGTAGCCACGGCTGGACGAGACTCGTGCTCGAGACCGGCCCCGGCCAGCCCGACGCCATCCGCTTCTACGAGCGTGAGGGCTACGTTCGGATCGAGAACTACGGGCACTACCGCGGCAACAAGATGTCGTGGTGCTTCGGCAAGACTCTCAGCGGCGAGTAGCCCCAGCGAGGCTGGCGTACGGTCAACGCATGACCGACCCGCATCACGACCGAGCCATCAGCACCTACGAACCGACCTTCGTCACTCTGGCCGAGGGTGATCTGACCCTCGACGACCACGAGGCCATCGCCGCGATGCTGGCACGCGCTTTCTCCGACTACTCGCACTGGTACCAGGGCGCCAGGAGCTGGGCGGGCATGCAACCGGAGCGACGCGTCATCGCGCGCTCGGGCGAGGTCGTCGTGGCGCACGCCGGGCTACGCCGGATGTTCGTGCAGGTGGGCGACACCGATCTCTGCGTGACGGCGGTCGGGATGGTGGCCGTGTCGCCGATCCTGCAGGGGACGGGCCTCGGCGGCCAGCTGCTGCGCCTCGTCGACGACGCCCTCGACGAGATCGGGACCGGATTCGGGATCCTGCAGACCGGTGAACAGACTGTGCCCTTTTACCGAAAGCACGGCTGGCAGCCCGTGGAAGACGTCACAGGTCACTACAACGACTTCACCGCCGACGGCGCGTCGACGCTCGTCTCGACGGATGAGGGCTGGCTTGTGCGGCCCCGGCGCTCCTCGCTCTCCGACTGGCCGGTCGGAGACATCCGCTGGAACGGGCAGATGGTCTGACTCCCGCCGGCTGCTCGCCCCGAGCGCAAAACCCCCGCGACCGGCCGTCGCTCTAGTCCGCGGACTAGATGCCGAGCCGATCGCGAGGGTCGAGCGCAGGCGAGTTACTGCAGAACGCCCACGGCGGCGGGGTCCTCGTTCGACCCCGGAGCCGAGGGGCTGACTCCGGCCCGGACGCGGGCGCCGAGCTCGGGGTCGACGCTCGACCAGTAGGCGAAGACGCGCTCGAGCAGGTCGGCGCGAGTGACCTTCGACACGTGGCCGACGATGTTGCCGACAAGGCGGTCGCGCGCGGCATCGTCGAGCACGTCGCGGTAGAGCGCTCCGGCCTGACCGAAGTCGTCGTCCTCGGCGTGAAGCGTCGCGGCGGACCGGACGAGCACACCGTCGCTCTCCCAGCCGGAGTCGTCCCCGTGTGCCGCAGGCGAGGCCGCGGGGCCACCGACCGAGTTGGGCGCGTAGACCGGGGTGGTCGCGTCGCTGAAGTGGTAACGCGCCGCTCCGTCTTTCGAGTACGAGTGCTTCTCGACCTTGGGAGCGTTGACCGGCAGCTGCGCGTGGTTCGTTCCCACGCGGTAGCGGTGCGCGTCGGCATAGCTGAAGATGCGCGCGAGCAGCATCTTGTCGGGGCTCGCGGCGATGCCAGGAACGAAGTTCGAGGGGGCGAAGGTCGCCTGCTCGATCTGCGCGAAGTAGTTCTCCGGGTTGCGGTTGAGTTCCATGGTGCCGACCTCGATCAGCGGGTAGTCACTGTGCGGCCAGACCTTCGTGAGGTCGAACGGATTGAAGCGGTAGGTCGCGGCATCCTCGTACGGCATGACCTGCACGCTGAGCTTCCACTGCGGGAAGTCGCCACGCGTGATGGCCGCGTCGAGATCACGAATGTGGAAGTCGGCGTCCTCGCCGGCGATGCGGTCGGCATCGGCCTGCTTCAGGATCTCGTTGCCCTGCTGCGTCTTGAAGTGGTACTTGACCCAGAATTTCTGGCCGGAGGCGTTGATCCACTGGTAGGTGTGGGATCCGAAGCCGTCCATCATGCGCCAGGAGGCCGGCAGACCGCGGTCACCCATCAGCCAGGTGACCTGGTGGGCCGACTCGGGTGAGAGGGTCCAGAAATCCCACTGCATGTCGTTGTCACGGAGGTGCGTGCCCGGGAGGCGCTTCTGGGAGTGGATGAAGTCGGGGAACTTGATGCCATCACGGATGAAGAAAACGGGCGTGTTATTTCCGACGAGGTCGTAGTTGCCCTCGCTCGTGTAGAACTTGAGCGCGAAGCCACGGGGGTCGCGCCAGGTGTCGGGGCTGCCCTGCTCGCCTGCGACAGTGGAGAAGCGTGCAAGCATCTCGGTCGTGACGCCCGGCTGGAAGAGCGCGGCACGGGTGTAGGCGCTCACGTCGGCGGTCGTGGTGAACGTACCGAACGCTCCGCCGCCCTTGGCGTGCACGATGCGCTCCGGCACCTTCTCGCGGTTGAACTGGGCGAGCTTCTCGACGAGGTACGCGTCGTGAAGCGCGAGGGGCCCGTCGGCGCCAACGCTCTGCGAGTGCTCGTCGCTGGCGACGGGAGCGCCCGACTCGGTCGTGGTGATGTGTGCAGCCTTGTTGTCGTCTGTCACTGGTTTCTCTTTCGATCGGTGATGCTAGCTTTTTTCTCTGGCGGGTTGACTAGGGGAGCTCTGCGGCCTCGGCCGCGCGGCAGTCGGGGCATAGGCCCCAGAAGGTGACCTCCGCGGCCTGAACGAGATAGCCGGACGCCTGGGAAGGGCTGAGGCAGGGGGCGTCCCCGACGATACAATCGACGTCTTCGATGGCGCCGCAGAGCGAGCAGACGACGTGGTGGTGATTGTCGCCGATGCGGAGCTCGTAGCGGGCAGCGGAACCCGCTGGTTCGATCCGGCGAAGAACACCGGCGCCGGTGAGTGCTGCGAGCACGACGTACGTCGCCTGGAGCGAGGTGCCCGGCAGCGTCTCGGCGACGCGCTCGAAGACTTCCTCGGCCGTGGCGTGCGACCCGACCCGGAGCGCCTGGACGGCCGCGATGCGCTGCGCGGTCACTCGGAGCCCCGCACCGCGGATGCTCGACTCAGCGTCGGGCGACGCCGTCTCTTCGATCACATCCATGTCGACCAGTGAACCACGTTCTTATGAATGATTCAAAACAACGAGTCATCTTCAGGGGATTCCGTGGGGCAGGCGGATGATTCGACCGCCGAACCAGGCGCATAATCGAGGGGCGACAAGAGAGAACGTCGCATCAGGATCCTGCGTTAGGAATCGCCACGCCCTCGTACGCCACCATGCTGTTCACCTTCTCGATCGACCCGATCGCCCTGGTCGCCATCGCGATCGCACTCGCGCTCTACTTCGCGGGTGTCGTCGTCGTGACCCGTCGCGGCATCCGGTGGCCGCTGCTGCGGACCCTCGCGTTCGTGCTGCTCGGCGCCGGTTCGTTCTTCGTGATCCAGTTCGGCTTCCTCGGCACGTTCAGCCACGACCTCCGCTTCGCCTTCACGACGCGCATCGCTCTGCTGCTCTTCGCGACGCCCGCCCTCATGGCGCTCGGGGCCCCGATCGCCCTCGCCCGGCAGGCCCTCACCGGCCGGCGCCTGGAGGTTCTGGAAGGCTTCTTCCGGTCGCGGTTCATGAAGGTCGTCGGGAACGCGATCTTCTCGCCGCTGTTCGCGCTGGCAGCCTTCTCGCTCTTCCTCACTCCTATCGCCTTCACGCTGCGAACCAACCCGTGGTGCGAGGGCATCATCACGGTGATCGTGCCCCTGATGGGGCTGCTGATGATCCTTCCGGTGTTCGACGACACACTGAAGCACTCCAGCTTCTACATCACCGCCGAGTTCATGCTGGCGTTCGTCGAGTTGATCATCGACGCGATCCCGGGCATCGTCCTCCGGATCACGCCCCACATCCTCGACCAGGGGCACGCCGTCGCGACGACCGTGCTGCCCTGGTTCCCGTCGCAGCTGCGCGACCAGCAGCTCTCGGGCGACCTGCTCTGGTTCATCGCCGAGCTGTCGGACATCCCGGTGCTGATCTTCCTGTTCATCCGCTGGAACCGCATGGACCGCAGCGAGGCGAAGGCGATCGACGAGCTCAGCGACGAGGAGATGGAGCGCCTCACCCAGGAGCACCTGCGCATGCGCGGCTGAGCCGCGCCCGACGGGCGGTGCACTTCGCTTCGCGTCGCCGATCGCGCAAGACTTCGCCCATTTCCGCGAAGCCACCCGCACTCCCGCGAAGCTTCCCCGGCGCGGGGCCCGGCAGACACGCGGCGCCCGGCAGAGAGAGGAGACGCCCGGTCAGCGGGGGAACTGGCCGGGCGTCTTCGTGCCACCAGGGTGGATCAGATACCCGGGGGCGAAGGTTGAAACGTGTTCCGAAGAACCAGCCCGATCACAAGGCTTGACGCTTCAACGAGTCCTACTGTGCAACTCGTTTAAATGAGCGGGCTGGGAGGAATCTTGACGTCAGCCCCCAAAGGCAGAACTTGTAGACTTGGTGGGTCCGCGCGCCCCTCAGCTCTTGGAGAGTCTCTGTGCCCACGATCGTCGTCGAAGTCATGCCGAAGGCCGAGTTGCTCGACCCGCAGGGCAAGGCCGTCACCGGGGCACTCAGCCGCCTGGGGCAGACCCGCCACCTCGTGGCCACGTACGCCGAGGTGCGCATCGGTAAGCGCTTCGAGCTGACCGTCGACGGTGAGGTGACCGACGAGATCCTTGCCGAGGTCCGAGAACTGGCCGACGAGATGTTCTCCAACTCGGTGATCGAAGACGTCGTCTCACTGTATGTCCTAGAAGACGGCGCAGTCCTCGACACCACCGCGGCCGCGCTCTGATGCGGATCGGGGTCGTCACTTTCCCGGGCTCGCTCGACGATCGCGACGCCCAGCGCGCGGTTCGCCTCGCAGGAGCCGAGCCGGTCGCCCTCTGGCACGGTGCCCACGACCTCGAGGGGGTCGAGGCCATCATCCTTCCCGGTGGTTTCAGCTACGGCGACTACCTGCGTGCCGGTGCCATCGCGAGCCTCTCGCCGATCATGACCGAGGTCGTCGATGCCGCGAACAAGGGTGTCCCCGTGCTCGGTATCTGCAACGGGTTCCAGATGCTCGCCGAGGCGCGCCTGATCCCGGGCGCGCACACTCGCAACGCGCACCAGCAGTTCATCCGGCGCGACCAGCGCCTTCGCGTCGAGAACGCGGAGACCGACTGGACGAATGGTTTCGACAAGGGCCAGGAGATCACGATCCCGCTCAAGAACGCTGACGGCCGCTTCATCGCCGACGCCGAGACCATCAAGCGCATCGAAGGCGAAGGGCAGGTCGCCTTCCGGTATGTGGGTGTGAACCCCAACGGATCCTTCGATGACATCGCGGGCGTCTCGAATGAGCGAGGCAACGTCGTCGGGCTCATGCCACATCCGGAGCACGCTACCGAGCCGGGCTTCGGCCCCGACACTCCCGCCGCGATGTCGAGCGGGGTCGACGGGCTCACCTTCTTCACGTCCGTCATTTCTAAGGCACTCGTCAAATGAGCACCGAACTCACCCAGGCCCCGGGCACACACGTCCCTGACACGGTTGCTAACGCCGCTGCCACTCCCGACCGCGAGCAGCCCTTCGCTGCCCTCGGGCTGAAGGAAGACGAGTACCTCTCGATCCGCGAGATCCTCGGCCGTCGTCCCACCAGCGGCGAGCTCGCCATGTACTCCGTCATGTGGAGCGAGCACTGCTCCTACAAGTCGAGCAAGATGTACCTCCGCCAGTTCGGCGAGAAGGTCTCCCCTGCCATGAAGAAGAACCTCATGGTCGGCATGGGAGAGAACGCCGGCGTGGTCGACGTCGGCGGCGGCTGGGCCGTGACCTTCAAGGGCGAAAGCCACAACCACCCGAGCTACATCGAGCCCTACCAGGGCGCGGCGACGGGCGTGGGCGGCATCGTCCGCGACATCATCTCAATGGGCGCGCGACCCGTCGCTGTGATGGACCAGCTGCGCTTCGGCGACATCGACGCGGCTGACACCCGGCGCGTCGTCGACGGTGTCGTCGGTGGCATCAGCTTCTACGCCAACTGCCTCGGCCTACCCAACATCGGCGGCGAGACGGTGTTCGACAAGGTCTACCAGGGCAACCCGCTCGTCAACGTGCTGAGCGTCGGCGTCCTCCGCCACGAAGACCTCCACCTCGCGAACGCCAAGGGCGCGGGCAACAAGGTCGTGCTCTTCGGCGCCCGCACCGGTGGCGACGGAATCGGCGGAGCCTCCATCCTCGCCTCCGACACCTTCTCGGCCGGTGGCCCGACCAAGCGTCCCTCGGTGCAGGTCGGTGACCCCTTCGCTGAGAAGGTGCTCATCGAGTGCTGCCTCGAGCTGTTCCGTGACGAGCTGGTCGAGGGCATCCAAGACCTCGGCGCCGCCGGCATCAGCTGCGCGACGTCGGAGCTGGCGAGCAACGGCGACGGCGGGATGTTCATCGAACTCGACAAGGTGCTTCTGCGCGATCCTTCGCTCACGGCCGAAGAGATCCTGATGAGCGAGAGCCAGGAGCGGATGATGGCCGTGGTTCAGCCATCGAAGCTCGACGCGTTCTTGAAGGTCGTCGAGAAGTGGGACGTCGAGACGAGCGTGCTCGGCGAGGTCACCGACACCGGGCGCCTCGTGATCAACTGGCACGGCGAGGAGATCGTCAACGTAGAGCCCCGCACGGTCGCCGTCGACGGTCCCGTCTACGAGCGCCCCGTCGCCTACCCGGCCTTCCTCGACGACCTGCAGGCCGACACGGCAGCAGGGCTCGAGCGGCCTTCGTCGGGAGATGAGATCCGTGCCCAGTTCCTGCAGCTGCTCGGCTCCCCCAACCTCGCCGACAAGAGCTGGATCACCAACCAGTACGACACCTACGTCCTCGGCAACACGGCACTGTCGTTCCCCGACGACGGCGGGATGATCCGCGTCGACGAAGAGAGCGGCCTCGGCTTCGCGATCTCGACCGACGCCAACGGGCGTTACTGTCAGCTGGATCCTGCACAGGGCGCCCGCCTTGCCCTCGCTGAGGCCTACCGCAACGTCGCCGTCACCGGCGCCACCCCCGTCGCGATCACCGACTGCCTCAACTTCGGCAGCCCGGAGAACCCCGAGGTCATGTGGCAGTTCTCCCAGACGGTCGCGGCCCTGTCAGACGCGTGCCTCGAGATGGAGATCCCGGTGACGGGCGGCAACGTCTCGTTCTACAACCAGACCGGTACCGCCCCGATCCACCCGACGCCGGTCATCGGCGTGCTCGGCGTGATCGATGACGTCGCGAAAAGGATCCCGTCGGGCTGGCAGGACGAGGGCGACAACATCTACCTCCTCGGCACGACGTCACTCGAGCTCGACGGGTCGGCCTGGGCCGGAGTGGTCCACGATCACCTCGGCGGCCGTCCCCCCGGGGTCTCGCTGTCGGGTGAGCAGGAGCTCGCCGGTCTGATTCGCGCAGGCGGCGACCAGTCGCTCTTGGGCTCGGCTCACGACCTCTCGGACGGCGGCCTCGGCCAGGCACTCGCCGAGGCGGTGCTGCGCTTCGGCGTCGGCGCCCGCGTCTGGCTCGACGAGATCATGGAACGCGACGGCGTCGACGCCGCCACAGCCCTCTTCAGCGAGTCGACCGGACGCGTGATCGTGTCAGTTCCGCGAGAAGACGACGTGAAGTTCCGCGGTCTGTGCGAGGGCCGCGGTTATCCCGTTGCCCGCATCGGAGTGACCGACGCCGCGAGCGGTTCCCTCGAAGTGCAGGACTTCTTCGAGGTCGGTCTTGCCGAGCTTCGCGAGGTACACCGCGGCACACTTCCGTCCCGCTTCGGCGCCACGATCCAGGAGTAGCGCGCGCCTGCCGCTCTGCCGCGCTCCTGCGCTCCTGCACTCCTGCGCTCCTGCGCTCCTGCGCCGCAGAACTCCACGACACGCCACTCACGTTTGGCCGTGCGCGCCAATAGTGGAGTCGTGCGGGCATGACGCCTCCCTTACCCGAACGCGGACTGGTCTCCGCTCCTCCACAACCGCGCAAATGGCGGAGTTTTCCACAAGGTGGCACGAGCGTGCCTCACGCGCGTGGGCGGTAGGGGCACGCTGGATCCATGCTGGATCCTCTGCCACCCCCGCTCGTCGATCGACCCTTCGCCGTCCGCGAGGCGATTGCGTTGGGTGTCAAGCGTCAACGACTCCGACGGCTCGACCTCGAAGCGCCTTTTCACGGAGTCCGAACTCCGCTGGTCCCCCAGACCCATTTCGAGCTCTGCCGGGCTCTGGCCTCCGTCCTCAGGGCAGACCAATTCATCAGCCATTCGAGCAGTGCCCAGCTTTGGGGCCTCCCCCTCCCACGCCGACTTGAGGCTCGGGGTCTACCGATCCACGTAACTTCGGTGAACCGCCGTGAGCCTCGACGCACAGGAGTGATCGGCCATCGCAATCCGAGGGCGCCGGATCCGGGGCGCCTTGCGGGCATTCCTCTCAGTTCACCGGTAGCCGCCTGGGTGGAATGTCGGGAGCTTCTCGACCTGGATGAGCTCATCGTCATGGGAGACGCTCTCGTGGGGCGATGGTCGAGGTTCGGCGCGGCATCCACACTTCCCGTATCGAAGCTCGTGGAGGCCACAGACGCCGCACCGGTGCGGAATGCCGGTCGATTGCGCGAGGCGCTCGAGCTCATTCGGCCCAAGTCCCGTTCCCCGGCCGAAACGCGGCTGCGCCTGTTGATCGTGCACAGTGGTCTGCCCGAGCCCGTGCTCAACTATGACGCCACATCAGCGTCGGGCGAGGTACTCGGCTGTGTCGACCTGGCGTATCCGTCTAGGAGGATCGCGATCGAATATGAGGGAGAACACCATTTCCGGGATCGCGCCCAAGACGAAAAGGACATCGAACGGCGCGAACGCTTCGCCGACGCCGGTTGGCGAACCATCAGGGTCACCTCGGAGCACATGCTGCACCCGAACATCCTGGTCGCGCGCGTCGCTCATCACCTGGGCATAGAACTTTCGTAGCTCCCGGGCGCAGAACTCCACGAATCGCCACTCAGGTTCGATGACACTCGCCATTCGCGGAGTCGTCCGGGCCAACGGCTCACGCGCCGACGTGCGTCGCCCGCTGAACTCCATAACTCGCCACTCACGTTCGGGCACGGGCGCCATTCGTGGAGTCCTGCGGAGCGAACGAACGAACCCGCCTCAGCGCACGCGATCGAAGACGACGCAGGCCGGGCTGCCGGTCTCGATGACCGCCGTGGGCGCACCGGGGATGCCCGTGGCGGGATCGAGGGGCAGGATCGAGACGGTGTCGGAGAGCTGGTTGGCGACGTAGAGCTCGGTGCCGGTGATCGCGAAGTGGCGCGGCCAGCGGCCACCGCACGGCACCTCGGCGACCAGCGCGAGGCGATCATCGGCGCCCGCGGCCACGGCCAGCACGGCGATCGTGTCGCGCCCGCGTACAGCGGCGTAGGCGCGGTCGCCGTGCACCTCGAGATGCGACAGCAGCACCTCGCCGGTGCCCTGAGCCACAGAGGAGTCGACGGCCGAGACGGCATAATCGAGGGTGAAGTCATTACCGGAGCCCGACAGCACGTGGATCCGCCCGTCGAGCTCGCCGGCCA
>JAODMX010000150.1 GCA_025464735.1 Frondihabitans sp.
ATCTGTTCAAAGGCACAGCAGATCAAGTGACCTCGAAACTCATGCGGCTCATGCCCATCGCGGACGGCGCGAACCAGCACTACCTCGACGAAATCCGCGGGGTGCTGCAAGCTGTCCAGGACCAGCGCCCGATTCGGAGCGTCGCCGATCTTCGGGAACGGTTGACGAACCCCGGTCCGTATGTTCGAGACCAATTCGACCTCACGATCGTGAACCAGAGTGTCGATCGAAACGGCACCACGTCGGGCATGCGCGCGATGCACAGTCTGCTCGTTGCTCTCCGTCCGCTCGAGCGATGGATTGGCGAGGACGGCTGGTCCTACGGCAAGGCCGCCGCCGACGTGACGGTCATCCCATTGCAGCCGGTCGACGACGCGCAAGCGAAACTCGGCGACCTGCTCATGCTCGACCTCCGCAGTTTCCTCGCCGCGCGCCTCGAGGCGCGCGACAAGTCGCCGGTTGTCGTAATCGTGGACGAGTTCCCACAGCTGGTCACTGGAGGGCAAGACCCCGGTGACACCGCGGGCAGCCTCTTCGAAACCGCCCGCAGCGCCGGCGTCGGACTAGTGCTCGCCACTCAAAGCCCTGCGGGACTGTCCAACGACGAAACCCGCAGGCGTCGGGCACTCACAAGTGGCGCCGCTTTGATTTTCGGACGCTCCAAAGATCCCGAAGACGTCGTCAAGTACGCCGGCACGGTCCTCCGGATGGAGGCATCCGGACGGGCAGCCGGAGACGAACTGGGAAACGCTCGCGCCCAACACACCTTCGTCATCCCGCCACAGGATGTCCGCGAGGCATCGGACGGTGCATTCTGGCTCGTTCAAGCCGGCGCTATCGCCGCCTTCCGAGTGCTGCCGCATCGCGTCGTGGCAGCATCGCCCGAGCCCGAGCCCGAGCCCGAGCCCGAGCCCGAGCCCGAGCCCGAGCCCGAGCCCGAGCCCGAGCCCGAGCCCGAGCCCGACTCAGAGTCTGAGGTGCAGGTGCAGGTGCAGGTGCAGGTGCAGGAGCAAGCACCGCCGGCCGAGCACCAGGAGTCGGAACTGTGAACGCGTCACTGGAGGCGATCAGCATCAGCGATGCTGGAAACGACCGCCACGTCGTGCAACTGCGCAAGGCGGCTGCATCCCGCTGCCGCTTGGCCCCCGACGACACTTGGCACGACACCGACTGGTCGACTCATTGCGTGAGCGGCCTCGCCGGCTCGCATCGCGCCAGACGAGAGACCAGCCTCCACAACGATCACCTTGGTAACCAGGGCGGCAAGCAGATGCTTGGCTCGACGTTGCCCACGGATCGTAACTGGCGAGGTGGGGCGAATCTCGCTGATCCGGAGCCTGGCCTCGGCGAGCTCGTTACTCTCGATCTGGTCAAGGCCGGTCGCGGTGACGATGATCGTTCTTCCGCCTCGTGCGGTTGCGGCATCCAGCGCCAATTTGTCAATGCCAGTGCCGCTACCGGCGGCGATGACCCACTTCCGATCGGCGAGACCGGTCGCCAGCTCCACCGTCATGTGGATTCCATCAGCGCTTGGCGTCGTGCTCCCCGTCACGGCGATCGACGGATCACGCAGCATCGAGATATCGCCGTTCGTCCACAAGATCAAAGGCGCGGCCCTCAGGAGGCACGACACCTGGCCGGGCCACTCGTGATTGAGCGGAGTGACAACAGCCAGCCCATTTCTCGCCATGACATCCAACGCCGCTGTCACTCTCGACACGGTAGCGAAACCTCGGATGCGGCTCCTCGTGACGGCAGACAATGCCAGCGCGGCATCCCTTCTGTCATGAACCGCTGCGACGAAGGGAACTGCGCCGCCCATTACTTCGATGGCTATCGCCACCGTCGGATCCCCGCTGACTCCGGCACAGGCCAGTGCAATGCGAGCGATCGTGTCGTTGTCGTGCACGCACGAGGTGAATCCCGTGGTTGATGAGTTCGTATACATAGACATAGCCAGTTCGTCTCCTCAGATCGACCGTTTTGTTTGCCTTCCGGCAGAAGCGATCAAGTGCGACAGGACGAGGCGAAGTGCCCAGAATTTCAGGCGAAATAAGCCCGAAGGGCGCGTCCGAAAATCTGGGAGCGTAGTCGAGGAGAGAGTTACGATCGGCAGCCGGAAAGTTCAAACAACTTCCCCAGGGCAGCGCCGCCGCCAGGTGGCTCCCGAATATCCGACCTCCGGTCGGCGTCGTACCGCGTCAAGCGCGGTTGCCCCTCGCGCCCGAACGTTTTCGGACGTATTGGTGGCGACGTCAGTAAACCGACTTACCCTCAAATGGGGGGTTCCATGATGTTGCGTCAGCGTGTGCCAGCTCAGCCAACCCACCATGGAAGGAACTGCACTAATGGCAATTCACGAACTGATCGAAGAGCAGCCCGCCACCGCTTTTGCGGGAGCGCAGCGAGCGAGCAAGTACATCGAGGGGAGCGCGGCACCCACCCCCTCAGCCGCACCCATTGAGCCAGCGATCGAGGCATCCTCGACCGTTGTTACTGACACCGCTGTTGTCCCCAACACAGTCACGCCGACGGAAAGTGCCAACCTCGCACCTTCCGCCGATCTGCGATCTGCCGCAGTTGAAGAGGATGGGACAGTCGACCTCGGGATGCTGTCGGTTTCTGCCCCTGTACGAATCGCGCAACGCGGCCCGCGCGGCATGTTCGCGAAACTCGGGATCAAGGTCAGCCCCGGTGCCGCCGAAAAGGCGGCGACCGAAATTGCCGAACGGCAACGGCAGCACGAGGACACCGTGCGCCAAGCGACCTGGACTCGAGCCGTGAGCATCCTCGTCGCCAACCCCAAAGGCGGCGTCGGCAAGACACCGACAGCGCTTTTACTTGGCGGCATGCTCGCCGCAATACGCGGCGGGTCGGTGTGCATCATGGAGGTGTCCGACGATCCGGGAGCACTCACCTTCCGAAGCGAAGGCGCCCCAACGCGGGGGCTCGGAGAACTCGTCCGCGACGCTGCCACGATCCGAAGTGCAGGGCAACTCGCCGGCTACACGGCACCGCAAACGTCTTTCGCCGCCGTGGTCGGCTCTATCGGTTCTCGACCTCGCCTCGAAGGAGCGGATGTCACGGCCGTCGCGACGGTGATCGACGACTACTTCTCTATCCGGGTCATGGACAGTGGCAACCAGCCGTCATCCAGCGCCTTCCAGGCCGCAGTCGAAATGACGGACATCCTCGTTGTTCCGACTTTCGATGCGGGAGACGCCGCGCTGGAAGCTGCGGCCATGCTCGACACTCTGCGCGAGGCCGACGGTCGGAGCGCAGCGCTTGCCAACACCGCGATCGTGCTCAGACTTCACGACGGTCGGCCGGAAAATCCTCACGTCATCAAACGAGTGGACAGCATCCTCAGCTCCCACGGGATCGAACACGTTCACACGATCCCGTACGACGCGCACATTGCCGAGCGCGGCCAGCTCTCGCTCGCGAAGCTCGCCGCGACAACCCATCGCGCGATCACGGCTGCTGCCGCCGACGTCGTTACCACCCTCCAAACCAACGTGCGCTGAACCAGACAAAGGAAATCGACATGACTCTCACTCGCGCAGTCGCAATGATTCCCACAATCGACAATCCGCTGAACGGAATCCTCCCGAACTTCTCGATCTTCGGAGTCGAATTCACGTCGTTGTGGCAAAAGCTAGTCGCCGGGATCTGGGCAGTCGGCATCATCCTCGCGGTCGTGTTTCTCGTCGTCGGAGTGACTCAAATGGCCGGCGCATCAAGCAGCGGGAACCCCGCCGCATACAAAGACGCTCGAACACAAGCCATGTGGGCCGGGATCTCGCTCGGTGTCTTGGCTGCACTGTCAGTGATCGTCGGCGCGATCCTTGCTCTCTTCGGATAGGACACGACAATGAGAACAGAAGCAAAGCGCCCGCGGCGCATATGGCCGTGGTTGGCCATCGGTGCGGCGATACTTGCGGCCCTGGTTATCGCGATTGTGGTGGTCGGTCATGGGCCCACAGGGCCACCACGCGCCGCGGCATCGCCTTCAAGAACCAGCGCGTCACCCGCTCCCGGCAACCCAGATCCCACCGGCTGCCTTGGTGGAAACACGCGCGACGCGGCGATGATTCTGAAAGCGGTGAACAGCGCTGGTCAAGGAACGTCCGGGGCCGTAGATGTGGCTGCCTCATTCACGCGGTGGATACAGCGATATCCATACCCCACTGCGGCCGAGGCCGACGAGGTTGGGGCGAGCGTGCTCGCGAAGGATGCGTTCACCTCGAATCTTGCTGACTATCTCGCTTCGAAGCCCGACCTATCCGGCGGAATCGTATCGGCGGGGACGACCTATTACATGAACACCGTGCCCGGAGTTTGGTACGTCGAGTCGTCCAGCCCGAGTCGCGTGACCGTGTCAATCGGGAGTGGCTACGTAATCGACGGATCTCTGAGTCCAACTCTCCGATCATCGATCACTGTCACTCTGGTGCTCGAGGACAAGCGGTGGAAGGTTGCCACCGCGGACGGAACCCGAACACCGACCGATCTGTATCGAATCGGCCATCCACTCACGGGCGGTTGCTGATGACCGTACCAATGGGAAACGGCAATGGCTGGAACCCCATCGGCGGAGTGCAGGACCTAATAAATGGAGCGACCGGCGCAATCTCCTACTGGTCAGATCCATGGGGTAACACGTTTAAAGCATTGCGAGACGCTGCATCCGGTCTAAGCCAGAACGTGCTTCCCGCGCTGACGTCGGCGACCCTGCCCAATCTGAACGCAGGCTGGTTTCTCCGGGCCTACGCGATCTCGTTCGCTGCGGCGATACTTATTGCCGTCGTCCTGCTCATCCCGCAGGTGGTGCGCACCGCTCGGGGTGCACAGGCCGGACGCGACCTCGTGGATTCGGTAGGCCTCTACTTCGGCGTCTTCCTTGCAGGCGCCATGTTTGGTCCAGCATTCGGGATGGTCCTGGTGAACTTCTTCCACGCTATGTCGAACGACGTCGTCGCGTGGGGCATTCAAGGCTCGGTCAACGGCGTCATTGCCCAGTTTCAAAAAATGATCTCGACCGCCGACCCAGTCGGGATCGCCGGCGGCCTACCGATCGCGGTGTTGCTGATGCTCTGCATGGTGCTGGGGCTGTTGTTGGTGTTCCTAATACTCATCGTGCAGCTCGTGACCTTGTATTTCACCGGTGTGCTGTTGCCACTTGGGCTGGTATGGATCATCGACCCATCGAAGCGACAATTCGGAACCAAGATTGTCAGCGTGTGGATCGGCATCCTCGCCGCTCACCCGCTCCTGTTCTTCTTGCTTGGCTTCGCTTTCACGATCATGGCGAACTCAGTGTCGACTTTCGGCAACAACGCCAGCCTCCAATCTTTGGTGACTCTCTCCGTTGCAGTGATCGCACTGTTCGTCGCGGCGCTGTCTCCCTTGCTCCTCCTCAAGTTCGCGCCCGTCATCCCCTCGAGTTTCGGGGGTACGAGTGGTCCAGCGTTGTCAACGAACTCGATAGGCGCACGCAACATGAGCGACGCGGGCAAGAGGTTCGACAAGAGTCAGAACGGAGTAGGCCCAGGAAGCTTGACACCGGGGTCGTCGGGGTCGTCGGGGGCAGGCGAGGCGGCGGCAGGAGCCACAGAGCAGAGCACGCTCGCTGGAATCTCAGCCGCGCGAGCGGGTTCCGCAGGCGCGGCAGGGGCAGCGGGCGGCGCCGCGGCAGCGGGAGCCACGTCGGCCACCGCTGCGGAAGGTCTTGCCGCGGCCGGCGCGGCCGAATCCGCGACAGGGGCGGGCGCGGCGATCGGGATACCCACGCTCGTGATCGCGGCCGGTGCTGCGGCGGCGACCAAGGGCGTGAAGATGACGGAAGTGGCGGGCCACCATGCCACGGCCGCGATGGACGAGTCAAACATAGGAGCGGACCATACCTCATGACTGAAACCCAGACACGCGCCACAGTTCGCTACCTCGGCGGAGAAACCGGCCACCGCTCCTTCTTTGGCGGCACACATTCAAGAACCCGTGTGGGTTTGATCGCGCTGTTCATCGTCGCCGGATTGATTCTCACTCCGCTAATCGGCTGGCCAGGGCTGCTCATTGGTGTTGTTGGCTGTGGGGTCACCTTCCTCGTCACGACGAAAACCCACCGGGGCTCGATCATGGACCGTCGGGTCAGGCGCACTCGATGGAAGAGCCGGGTGAAAGTCGGGACCGACGCCTTCGAACCGTACGACGTTGGTGGGTGGGAGCAGGCCGAGCAGGCGTTGCGCCAAGCGGAGAGGCTGCGCGGGCGAGCCCGTAGGCAGAGCCGCTGGCTCGCGGCGCGGTCGCTGACGGCGATCCGGTCAAGCCCGGACGGCTCCGATGGGATGGGGTGGCTGCAGCACGGCCGGGGCGAGTCTGGCATTGCTTGGCACGCCCCGATCGGCGAACAGGCGTACCTTTCCGCCAGCTTCGTCGTCAGTGGGCAACTACGTGGGATCGAGTCCACTTCAGTGATGACGCGTGCTGCCGAAGGATGGGGGACGTTCCTAGCCAGCCGTGCTGCGCCGTCCGTACTGGTCGGGAACGTGCAGACCATGACCCGAGTGTTGCCGGCCGACACGGCCATGCAGGAATTCTGGGTTGCCAGCAGCCTGGACGAGAACACCCCAACCGACGCCATCCGCTCGTACGAAGAGGTGCTTCGGCTAACGGGGGAGGACGCCATGGTGCAGCGGCACTTCATCACGGTCAGTTGGCCGCTGGACTCTTCCTTTGCCGATGCGGCCGCTAAGTATGGCGAAGGACGGGAGGGATGGCGGTCGTTGATGCGGCAGGAGATCGCGTCAACCGTTCGGGGACTGACTGAGGCCAAGCTCGGCATGGTCGAGACTCTCACTGCTCGCCAGACCGTCGCGGTGCTCTTGCACCAGCAAAACCCGTCGCGTCCGATCGACTATGTGGCGGACGTTGACCCGGGACGCGCCGGAATATCCTCCCACGACGAGTTCTCGGCCCACGTCGTATCGGGCATCGACCCGATGACCGGCGAGGCCGTGGAATGGTGGCATCGCACCGCCGCGATCAAGGCTGACGCTCTCGCCACGGCACCACGTACTCAGCTGTGGCTACTTGACCTGCTGATCGGCCGCGACATGCAGTTCATCCGTTCAGTCTCATTCCACATCCACCTGATCCCGGCAGGCGATGCCAAAGCGGCCGCCCGCCAAGACTTAGTTCGAGATGCCGCGGAGTCGCTGTCCCGGCAAGAGGCTGGTCAATTCGACACGGACGACACCGACGTAGCGATGTCAGCGGCACGACGGCGCAGTGCAGATCTAATCTCAGGGTCCCATCATCACGGTGCGTCATGGGTGGGGTACATCACCATCTCGGCCACGCACCGGGACGAGCTTGCACGCTCCTCTCGGCAACTCGAAGAAACGTGCGCAGCATCGTTGGGTATCGACCGGCTCGAATGGCTGGACTCCTACCAATCAGCAGCATCCGGCACGACCTGGCCGATCGGCCGCGGACTCGCTGCGGAACGGTCATCACTGTCGTCGCGCGTGTACGCGCGACTTGCAGGTAAGAGCGAGAGGGAGTCGATCTCATGAACGACGTCAGCAGCACTCGACAGTCGAGCATTTGGCAGACCCCTGTGCTTCGGGCATTCGCCCCGCCAGTGGAGTCGCCGGCCGATGCGCCCCCAGGGGCCACAGAGGAGATACTGCCCTGGGGGCAGCCCGGCTCGCGTCTTCGGGTCAACCCGAGGGCCGCTCGTCGTGGATTCTTCGCTCCGGCCCTCGAAGGTGCTCCAACAACGACCAAGCAAGCGGAAATTCTCAACACCGCGTTGATCGGACCACCCACGGGTACTCGAGGTGTCGTCACCGGCCGGGACGTGCTTTCACGCACTCCTATCTCTCACGACCCGATCACTTCCTACAACTCCTCACCGCGAGAAGTATCGAGCCCGAACGTGATCATCATGGGCGATGTCGGGGCCGGAAAATCCACGCACACCAAGGCCAACCATGTTCTGCGTCCACTGTTGCTCAAGGGCCGCCGCTGCGTCGTATTCGACAAGAAGGACCAGGGCGGCGAGGGCGAATACTCCAACGTCGTGCGACATTACGGGTACGAGCCAATCAAGTTCACCCCCGACGGCTCCGGCACGACGCTGAACCTGCTCGACCCGACGATCTTGAAGGGAACCGGGCTTCAGGGCCAGGCGCGTCTTTTGAACATCGTGACCCGCCTCGCGCGAGGAGACCAACAGCTCAACTCCTGGGAAGAGGAAGCCCTGCGAGCTGCGCTCCGGATGACTGTCGACCAGGTCGGCAACCGAGCACCCGTGCTTGCAGATGTGCTGCCAAACCTTGGCAACGTAGCCAACGACCCGGACTACCAGACTCTGTCAGCCAGCGCCCGCGACGACCTCCACAAGGCGGGTCTCTCGGTACGTTGGACCTTGAACGGACTGCTCGACGAGTACGCGGGCCTTCTCGACGGCGAAACCTCGAAGACAGTCGACCTATCCGGCAAGCTCACCTCCTTCGATATTTCCCAGCTGCCTGACGACGGAGCCGCAGTGCCGGTCGTCATGGCGATCGGGAACATGTGGATGCTCGGGCGGTTGCGGAACGAACGCGGCTGGGCGACAACAGTCGTCTACGAAGAGGGTTGGCACATGATCGGCGGACCCTCCGCGGGGCTCATCAAGGCGAACCAGAAGCTCTCACGGGGCCTAGGCATCTCGAACGTCTTCGTCATGCACAAGGGTGCCGACATCCAGCCTGACTCACCAGGAATGGCGATCATCCAGGAGGCACAGACTGTCTGCATCTATCGGCAGTCACGTCCCGAGGATGCACTGTGGTGCACTCAGACGTTCGGACTTGCACCGGAGACTGCGGAGACGATTGAGAAGCTGCGCGACGGGCACTACATCTTCAAATATGGATCCCACCCGGAGACTCACGTGCAGCACATTCTCTCCGACTGGGAGGCGGCCATAACCAACACTGACGAAGCACTGGCCGCCGCAGTCTCCCGCCTTTAGCGGCGGGGCTACTGAACATGGGGCTCAAAACTGTCGTCGCCATTGGGATGACCGGGCTCATCACCGCCCTTGGCGGTGCCTTCGCCCTCTCCTCTGGA
>JAODMX010000175.1 GCA_025464735.1 Frondihabitans sp.
GGCTCCCGCGAGGTGGTGCGGGTCGCGCTCCTAGGCCCAGACGGCCCGACGGGCACGTTCACCCGGTGGGAGAACACCACCATTCCGTGGTAACCATGTCGGGTGCCTGACGAACCGCAAGACAGCCACGACTCCGTCGGGGCGTGGGCGAAGAAGTACTACCTGACGTCCCGCAGCCTGCTCGAGTCGACTCTGCGCGAGTTCGACCTCGGCCCGACCCAGTTCTACGTCCTCTACCAGCTGGCGCATCACGGGCCGACCATGCAGCGCGACCTGGGCCAGATCCTCAACATCGAGAGGGCGACCCTCAGCGGCATTGTGGCAACTCTCGTGCGCAAGGGCCTCGTCACCCAGGAGGCCGACTCCGTCGATCAGCGTCAGAGGATCCTGCGGATCACCGAGGCGGGTCAGGCGCTCTGGAACACCCTGCCGGATCCGTTCGCCCTCGCCCAGTCCGTCGCGTTCGACGGCACCGACGAAGCAGAACTCGCCGTGGCTCGGCGGGTCCTCCAAGACGCGACCCGGCGACTGAACGAGCACATGGCCGGGGACGCCAAATCACTCTGACCGGAGTTACCGAAATGCCCAGTCCCGAACTCATCTCCACTCGCTTCACCGCTTCCAACACTGCGGCCGACGTCCTCGACGGCGTGGATCTCCGAGGCGTCCGCGCGATCGTAACCGGTGGCTCCTCCGGCATCGGCGTCGAGACGGCGCGCGCGCTGACCGCGGCCGGCGCGTCGGTGACGCTCGCCGTCCGCAACGTCGCGGCGGGCGCTGCCGTGGCCGACACCATCGAGGCCTCGACGGGCAGGATCCGACCCGGCGTCCGCCCGCTGGACTTGGCCGACCAGCGCTCTGTGGAGCGCTTCGTCGATGGCTGGGACGATCCCCTCGACCTTCTGATCAACAACGCCGGCCTCGTCACCGGCGGCCTCGAGCGAACCTCCCAGGGCTGGGAGCTCCAGTTCGCCACCAACCACCTCGGCCACTTCGCCCTCGCCACCGGTCTCCGCGGCGCGCTCGCCTTGGGCGCGTCCGAGCGCGGCGAAGCTCGCATCGTCGCACTCAGCTCGACCGCGCACATGCGTGCCGGGATCGACTTCGACGACCTCCACTTCGAGCGCCGGGAGTACGACCCGCAGATCGCCTACGCGCAGTCCAAGACCGCGAACTCGCTCTTCGCCGTCGAGGCCACTCGTCTCTGGGCCTCGGAGAGCATCTTCGCGAACACGGTGAACCCCGGCGGCGTCGCAACCGGACTGCAACGGAACTTCACGCCGCGACAGAAGGAGTCGCTCGAGGCGGCCGAGAGAGCCGGGGTCTTCGCCTACAAGACGATCGAACAGGGGGCAGCCACGACCATCGTGGCCGCCGTCGCCCCCGAGTTCTCCCGAACGGGCGGCCACTACCTCGACGACGCGCGGGAGGCCTACACCGTGCCGAACGACGCAGACCTCGCGCAGCATCCGCACGGGGTCAAGGAGTGGGCACTCGATCGAGACTCGGCCGAGCGCCTCTGGTCGGTATCGGCCCGGCTGGTTCGTCGCGGCTGACGCTCGCGCTACCCCGGCGGGCGAGTGCCTCTGGACGCCTGAAAGCGAACGAGATAGCCATCAGGATCCTGCACGAGAAATTGCTCGACGCCGGTCTCGTGATCTCCGGTGCGGTACCACTTCGTTTCGATGTCCTGGAACAGTGGCCAGCCGGCCGCCCACAGTCGCGCCACGGTCGACGCGATCTCGGTGACACTGATCTGCAGGTTCATGCCCCGCCCCAGCGGGCGGTCGAGGGGCGCCGTGACCCAGTTGCGTCCAACGCCCTGCTCCTCGAGCATCAGGTGCGCCGCTCCTCGTGTTATGTAGGCGAATCCTTCGTCCGCTCGCTCATACCGCAGGTCGAACCCGCAGAGGTCGCGCCAAAACGCGAGGCTCCGCTCTCGGCTTTGAACGAGGAGCTCCGGTACGAGCGAGGGTTGCATGTCCACTCGCCCATGCTGGCAGTCACCGCACCCCGACGCACCCTCGTCCGGACAGCGCCAGGCAGAACTCTCTCAGGAGGTCAGTCCGGACGGGGGTGCGTCGGCGGCCGCGGATCAGCCGCGCAGAGCTAGGTACTTCGCGATGAGAGACCGCGTCGAGGAGTCCTGAGACGCAAGCGCGTCGGCGTCGCCCTCGACCGCAGGCGCGACCTGCAGCGCGAGCTGCTTGCCGAGCTCGACACCCCACTGGTCGAACGAGTCGATGCCCCAGATCGTGCCCTCGGTGAAGACGATGTGTTCGTAGAGCGCGATCAGCTGACCGACGACGCTCGGCGTGAGCGCCGGGGCGAGGATCGACGTGGTCGGCCGGTTTCCGCTGAACTCGCGAGCCGGAACCACCGACTCCTTCGTCCCCTCGGCGCGCACCTCGTCGGCCGTCTTGCCGAAGGCGAGCGCCTTCGTCTGGGCGAAGAAGTTCGCCATGAACAGCGCGTGGACGTCCTGGCCGGGCTTCACGGCATTGCCGTCGCCGGTGCCGTCCTTCAGGGGGTGCGCAGGATTCGCGACCGCGATGAAGTCCGCCGGGATGAGTCGCGTGCCCTGGTGAATGAGCTGGTAGAAGGCGTGCTGGCCGTTTGTGCCCGGCTCGCCCCAGAACACCTCGCCGGTGTCGGTGGTGACGGGGGAGCCGTCCCAGCGGACGCTCTTGCCGTTCGACTCCATCGTGAGCTGCTGCAGGTAGGCCGGGAAGCGGTGGAGGTACTGCGTGTAGGGCAGGACCGCATGGCTCTGGGCCTTGAGGAAGTTGGAGTACCAGACGTTGAGCAGCCCCATCAGCACGGGAACGTTCTTCTCGAGCGGCGTTGTGCGCATGTGCTCGTCGATGGCGTGGAAGCCGGCGAGGAAGTCACGCCAGTTGTCGGGCCCGATGGCGATGACCACCGACGTGCCGATCGCGGAGTCGACCGAGTAGCGGCCGCCGACCCAGTCCCAGAATCCGAACGCGTTCTCGGGGTCGATGCCGAAGGCCGCCACCTTGTCGAGGGCCGTCGACACAGCAACGAAGTGCTTCGCGACGGCGTCCGAGCGCGAGTCGTCGGTGTCGGCGATGGCGCCAGACGCACCCAGCCGCTCCCAGAGCCACTGGCGTGCGAGACGCGCGTTCGTGAGCGTCTCGAGGGTGCCGAAGGTCTTCGACGCGACGATGAAGAGCGTGGTCTCGGGATCGAGGTCAGCGGTCTTCTCGTAGATGTCGGTCGGGTCGATGTTCGAGACGAACCGGCACTCGAGGCCGGCCTGGACGTAGGGCTTGAGTGCCTCGTAGACCATGACAGGGCCGAGGTCGGAGCCGCCGATACCGATGTTGACGACCGTCTCGATGCGCTTGCCGGTCACACCGGTCCACGCACCCGAACGCACTTTGTCGGCGAAAGCGAAGACCTTGTCGAGCGTCGCGTGCACCTCGGCATCGACGTCCTCGCCATCGACGACGAACCCCTTCGGCGGCACGAGGCCTTCCCCGTTTGCCGGGCGGCGCAGCGCGGTGTGGAGAACCGCGCGGTCTTCGGTCACATTGATGTGCTGGCCTTCGATCATGGCCTGATAGCGGCCGGCGACGTCGGCGTCTTTCGCGACCTGAAGAAGAAGGGCAAGGATCTCTTCGGTTACCAAGCCCTTGGACAGGTCGACAGTGAGATCGGCCGCCTCGAAGGTGTAGCGATCTGCTCGGTCGGCGTCGGCGTCGAACCAGCCACGCAGATCGGGCTTGAAGCCGTCTGCGATGCCTTGGAGTTTCTGCCAGGCCTCGGTCGAGGTGGGGTCAACGGGAGCGGATTCGGTCAAGGGGTCCTCCTGAACGCCTGAACTGTGCACGGCCCGCGACTCACGCAGCACTGCGAGGCGAACCGCGTTCCACTCTATTGCTCGGGCGGCGGAGTGCGGCGATCGCTTATCTCTATTCAGTCTTGCTATCTAGTGGTACACGGCGTTACTATCTAGTGGTAGTCAATACCGCTGAGTAGCCAAAGGAGGGTTCCATGCCCAAGCAGATGACCGAGATGCTGAAGGGCACGCTCGAAGGCATCGTCCTGGCGATCCTGGCCGTGCGTCCCGCGTACGGCTACGAGATCACCGCGCGACTGCGCGAGCAGGGCTTCTCAGACATCGTCGAGGGCACCATCTATGCGCTGCTGATCAGAATCGAGCAGCGCGGCCTCGTCGACGTTGAGAAGGTCCCGTCCGAGAAGGGTCCGCCGCGCAAGGTCTACTCGCTGAACGCAGCGGGCAGCGAGTACCTCAACGAGTTTTGGGGATCGTGGACCTTCCTTGCAGAACGGATCGAGCAGCTCCACCACCCCATCGAACACCCGCAAGAACAAGGAGAGTAGTCATGGCAGCAAAGTGGTTCGAGACCCTCACCGGGTCGATCGAGCAGAAGAAACAGTACAAGCAGGACAAAGCCCGCATCGATTCGCTGCCCGAGCCGTACGGCACCGCAGCAAAGGCGATGCACCGGTACTTCATGTACTACGGGGGCGTCACCGACGGAGACACTCTCATCACAATGTTCGGCGACCTGGCCGACCTGTGGGAGCGCGCCGCCGCCGACGGGACGCGCGTGCGCGAGATCGTCGGCAACGACCCGGTCGAGTTCGCCGAAGCGTTCGCGCAGGCGTACAACGGCAAACAGTGGATCGACAAGGAGCGCGCGCGTCTGGTCACGGCGATCGACGATGCTGAGCGCGAGGAGCAGAGATGACACCCGAACCAGCGATCCGGGTGCGGGGCGTCGAGAAGTCCTTCAAAGACGTGCACGTGCTTCGGGGCGTCGACTTCGACGTGACGAAGGGGAGCATCTTCGCGCTGCTCGGCTCGAACGGTGCGGGCAAGACCACGGTGGTACGGATCCTGTCGACCCTTCTCAAGGCCGACAAGGGGTCCGCTACGGTCGACGGTTTCGATGTCTCCGCGAAGCCCGGCGACGTGCGCGAGTCGATCAGTCTGACCGGCCAGTTCGCCGCGGTCGATGAAGTGCTCAGCGGCCGGGAGAACCTTGTGCTGGTCGCCAAGTTGCGCCACCTGAAGAGCCCGGGCGCGATTGCCGACGACCTCCTGGAGCGCTTCTCGCTGACCGAAGCGGCGAAGCGCAAGGCATCGACCTACTCCGGCGGCATGCGACGCCGGCTCGACATCGCGATGAGCCTGATCGGCAACCCGCCGATCATCTTCCTCGACGAACCCACCACGGGGCTCGACCCCCAGGCCCGCATCGAGGTCTGGCGCACCATCAAGCAACTCGCTGGTCAGGGCACGACAGTGCTGCTGACAACGCAGTACCTCGACGAAGCCGAACAGCTTGCCGACCGCATCGCGATCCTGCACAAGGGCACGATCATCCAGAACGGCACCCTCGCCGAACTCAAGCAACTCCTCCCGCCCGCACAGGTCGAGTACGTCGAAAAACAGCCTTCTCTCGAAGACGTCTTCCTCGCGCTCGTCGGTGACTCAGGCGAGACCGGCACCGACGCCGACCGCTCCAACGAGTCGGCCCCGGCACGAAAGGAACCCCGATGACCACCCACGTCCTCGGCGACACCGGCACCCTGACCGGGCGCTCGCTGCGCCACATCGTCCGGAGCCCCGACACGATCATCACGACCGTGGTCACCCCGGTCGCGCTCATGCTCCTGTTCGTGTACGTGCTGGGCGGGGCGATCCACACCGGATCCGACGAGTCGTACGTCAATTACATGCTGCCCGGGATCCTGCTCATCACGATCGCATCCGGCGTCGCGTACACGTCCTACCGACTGTTCCTCGATCTCCAGGGCGGCATCTTCGAACGCTTTCAGTCCATGCCGATCGCTCGATCCAGCGTGCTCTGGGCGCACGTGCTGACGTCCCTCGCTGCGAACCTGGTCTCGGTCGCGATCGTCACCGGCGTCGCCCTGATAATGGGGTTCCGTACCGGCGCCTCCGTCGTCGCTTGGCTGGCGGTCGCCGGCATCCTGATCCTGTTCACGCTCGCTTTGACCTGGATCGCTGTGATCGCCGGGCTTTCGGCGAACAGCGTGGACGGTGCCAGCGCGTTCAGCTACCCGCTGATCTTCCTCCCGTTCGTCAGCTCGGCGTTCGTGCCCACCAGCTCGATGCCCGGCCCGGTCGCTTGGTTCGCGCAGAACCAGCCCGTGACCTCCATCGTGAACGCCATCCGAGCCGCCTTCGCCCAGCAACCCACCGGAGGTGACATCTGGATCGCCCTGGCCTGGCTCGTCGGCATTCTCGTTGTCGCCTACGCGTTCGCCATCGCCATCTACCGCCGCAAAATGAGCTGAGACGAATCAATCCGTCGCAGCGTCAGAGCCGAGTGGTGTCGACAGCGATGCGGTCGTGGCGGGTGGGGTCGGCGAGCACGGGGAGTTGGCGGCCGACGGCCGCAATGGTCCGCTGCTTCTCAGGGGAACTGAAGCCGATCCGCATCACGGTCGTGTATCCAGGAGCCCCGGCGACGTCGAGAGTGACGTCCCACACGCCGCCCGGCGCCGCACCGGGAGTCCCGGCTGGAATCGGGATCTCGTGAGCCGCGAGAACGGTGGCCGTCGTGGGCTGCATTCCAAGCCCCGCGGCTCCGCCTGCTAAGACGGAGGCGGTCTCTTCGGGGGTCAAGCCCCCGCCCGGCGCCCCGGGAACAGCACGGCCCCCAGCGCCGACCACCGTCGTCTCAGACGAGGTCGACACGGTTGCTCCGGCAGCCTGAGCTCGGGCGATGAGGTCACTCATCATCGACTGATACTGGGGTGGGAGCGCCGCCAGGTCAGGCATGCCCGGCTGCGGGCTCTGCCCCGTGGGCGGGACAGTGGCACCGCCCTGCGCGGCCGCCATCTGCTGGGCCTGCGCCTGGGCCAGCTTCCTGGCCGTGTCACGGGTGCTGGGGACTTTGTCCCACAGGATCTTCAACCGCTCAGGATTCTGCCGGTCCACCCTCACGGGGAGAGTCACGCCCGGAGTGGGCCACTTGGCCGTCGGAGTGGCGAGAGAGGAATGATGAACGGACGTCGGCACAATGCCGGGGCCGGACACCACGCCGTCGAACGCGCAGTTCTCGTACACGGCCCCACCGCTGTTCGCGGAGCACGCGACGATGTGGAACTGCCCCTCGACGGGATCTTTCATCCCCTTCAACCGGTCGAACACGCCCATTGCTGTCCCTTCGTCCCTGTCTGGACAACGTTAGTGCTGCAGAACGCGATGCTGCCAGAGAGTTTTCGCCAGCGGAGCGACCAGGCCAATGCTCACACGACGTCGAAATACGCACCGGCGGCGATGTCCTCGAGGAGGGTCGGGCCGGTGGGCGTCCACCCGAGCAGCTCCTGGGTGATTGTGCTGGTCGCCGCCAGGTCCATTGCGAAGAAGCCGCCGAGGAAGCCGAACTGCGCCGCCGCGTCAGCAGGGTCGATCGACTCGACCGGTAGACCGAGACCGTGCCCGATCGCCTCCGCGATGTCCTTCGTCGCGATGCTCGTCTCACCGACGGCGTGCAGGAGCGAGCCGGCCGGGGCCTTCTCCAAGCCGAGCCGGATCATGCGGGCGGCGTCGCCGCGGTGGACCGCAGCCCAGCCATTGGATCCGTCGCCCACATACGCGGACACGCCCTTCTCCCGGGCGGCGCCCGCGATGTACGAGATGAATCCGTGGTCGCCGACACCGTGCACGGTCGGAGCGAAACGTAGGCTGATCGACTCGACACCGCGATCGATGTAATCGAGAGCGAGGTTCTCGGTGCCGCCCCGCGGCGACTCCGGGCCGCTATAGGGCGACGGGTCCTTCTCCGTGGAGGGTCGTCCCGGTGCCAGACCGGCGACGCCGGAGGCGATCAGGAAGCGGCGGCCGGACCCGGCAAGAGCGTCGCAGATCGTCTCGACGGCGGCCCGCTCTGCGCGAACCGACTCGGCCGGGTTTCCCCAGTCGTGCTTATTGGCGAGGTGGATGACCGCGTCGGCACCTTCCGCCCCGCGGCGCAGACCGTCGAGGTCGTCGAGGTCACCGCGAAGAACAGCGGCACCCTTGGCTTCAAGGGCTGCGGCCGAGGCCTCGGAGCGAGCGAGGCCCGTGACCTCGTAGCCGTGGGTGAGCAGCTCGTCGACGGCGGCGGATCCGATCCAGCCCGATGCTCCAGTGATGAAAACGCTCATGGAATTGATCTCCTTCGAGGGGTTCGCCCGGACGACGAACTGTGATGTCAGTCACTGATGTCAGCGACTGTTGTCACGGTACACCCGAAGACAGTTGCTGTCATCACTTGGAGTTCACGCGTAGGATCAGACGCATGGTCCGATGGGAACCCGGTGCACGCGAGCGACTGCAGAAGGCCGCGCTCGAGCTCTACGCCGCGCGCGGATTCGAGCAGACGACCGCCGCCGACATTGCCGCTTCGGTGGGCCTTACCGAGCGAACCTTCTTCCGTCACTTCGCCGACAAGCGCGAGGTGATCTTCAACGGGCAAGCCGAGTTCCAGCAAATCTTCGTCGACGGCGTCACCTCCGCCCCGGAGGGTGGCTCCGCGCTCGACGTCGTTTCGAGCGCCCTCGAGGCGGCGGCGGCATTCTTCCCCGACGAGCGGCGCGACTTTTCTCGCCTCCGCCAGGCGATCATCGTGAAAAATCCCAGTCTCCACGAGCGGGAGCTGCTCAAGATGACCTCGCTGGCCTCGGGCATCGCGGCCGCGCTTCGCACGAGGGGCGTGACAGAGCCGCAGGCAACCCTCGCGGCAGAGTCTGGAGTGACCGTTTTCGGCGTCGCGTTCCGACAGTGGATCGAGGCCGGCGAAACGCGACCACTCGCCGAACTCCAACACGACATGCTGCTTCAACTGCGCTCGGTGACCCACCAGGCGCCTGACCAGAGTCAAGAACCCGTTATCCGGCACAGTTGGCTGGGAAGACGCTGAGCGTTGCGGAGATTTTGCTGACGCGAACGTGGACGCTGGCGGCCAACCTGCGGTACATTCAGAGGCACCACAGTGGGTCCAACCAACCCGCCGACCGGAACTAACCGCTCCGGCAGCCGAGATCAACCCGTGAAGGTGATCGCCGTGGATCAGACGGCAGTACGCACACCTCTCGGTTTGCTGCGCCTTCTTCTCCTCGCCGGCCTGGTTGCTCTCGCCTTCCTCGTGCTCAGCTTTGTGCTGTCGTCCCAGTCCGCATCTGCGGCACCGACCACCCAGGCTGCAACCCCAGCGGCTGCGTCTCCCGCAGCCCCGGTCGGCGCCTCAGCGCCCCGCTCAGACGGTCTCGTCGGCGCAGTGACGGGCGTGGTCGAGAAGGTCACGACGCCTGTTTCGAACGTCACCTCCGCGGTTGCATCCACCGCCGGATCCGTCGTGCACGAGGTCACGACCGTCGCCACTGAAGCCACCGCGCCGGTCCCGCCGGTTCAGCACATCGTGCAGGCAGTCGCCCCGGTCGTCCCCAACACACTCGCCGCGGTTGCCGCGAGTAAGCCGGTCGACCAGATCGTCACCCCGGTCGCGACCGCCGTCGACCAGGTTGTCAACAGCGTGCCGGTTGTCAGTGGCCTGACCGGAAAAGACCCGGTCACGACCCTCACGACGCCCGTTGTCGGCACGGTTGACGGAGTCGTTTCCGGCGTTGCTGCCGGCGCTTCCGGATCCTCGACAACGGTCGTTCCGCCGGTCGTCAGTGTCCCCCCGGTCGACGGTCTGCCGCCTGTCGTGAGCGGGTCGACCTCGGGCGGCTCGGCAACGCAGGCGGGAACGACCGTCGTGACGTCGGAGGCCGCCCAGGCGGTCGCGACAGCGTCATCCGCACAGGTTTCCGCATCATCGTCGCCCGCCAGTGAATCAGCGTCGAGCACAGGGCTTTCGTCACTGCTTGCCGACGGGTATCAGGGCACCTCGGGTACTGGATCGACGGGCGGCTTGCCCTCGCATTCCCCCGCCGTTCCTAGCCCGACCCCTGGCCCCGCGAGTCCTGGGGGCGCCGTTTCCGGCAGCACGTCCGCGGGTTCCGCCGGTGGTGCCGGTAGCGGTTCAGGCCTCAGCACGTATTCGTTCATCCCCCCTGTTCTTTCGTCCTCGACGTCGCGTTCCACATTCCGGGTGGACGTCCCGTCGAGCCCCACGTTCGACTCAGACACAACTCCCGACTGACGGTCGCACCCTGCCCTTTTCCGTGGCAGGTAGCGCACACGTCGCCTCCGGCGACACGACCATCACCAGTTGAACGACCCACCAGACGTGGGTCGACCGAATCATTTGATTCAGGAGTTGGACCATGAATAAGTATGTTTTCCGCGGGCTCATCGGAGCCTGCTTCGTCGGAGGCCTCTGGGCCGTCGGGGCGACCGCAGCGAATGCCGCGACCACGACTGGCTCAGACGGCATCGCCTCCGGCAGCCAAGTTGTCGGTGCCGTCACGGCTCCGGTGACCGCAACCGGTAACGCGATCAGCGTCCTCGGCAGCTCGACGTCAACCGCGTCGACGACCCACGCGGCGCCGGCCGCAACCCCGGCAGCGGCACCCGCCGCGGCCCCGACAACGACGGGCACCTCGGGCATCCTCTCCGGAACCCAGGGCATCGTCTCCGTCCACGTGCCCGTGACCGTCTCGGGCAACGCCGTGTCGGTTGCCGGTGACTCCAGTTCGAGCCACGCGACGACGGCGGCTCCGGCCGCGGCAGCTCCGGCTGCAACGACCCCGGCAGCGACTACGACCGGCAGCGGCTCGGTCGCCGGCGGCAGCCAGGCGCTGGTGAACGTCACCGTCCCGGTGACGGTCTCGGGCAACGGCATCTCGGTGCTCGGTAACTCGTCCAGCACGGGCTCCTCGACGACGGCGGCCACACCCACCGCGTCGACGGCAGCACCGTCGACGAGCGGCTCCGACGGTGTCGTGTCCGGCACGCAGGCCCTCGTCGGCGTGAGCCTGCCGGTCACGGTCTCCGGCAACGGCATCTCCGTCCTCGGCAGCTCGACGAGCACCGGAAGCACGACGACGGCCGGATCCAGCACCACCGGATCCAGCACCGCGTCCGGTACCCCGGCCACCACGACCGGCACCGGCAGCGTCCTCGGTGGCACCCAGATCGCACCCGTCGTGACCGCACCGGTCACCGCGGCCGGAAATGCGATCTCGGTCCTCGGTGACTCCACCAGCACCGGCAGCAGCACGACCACCGGAACTGGATCAGGCACTACCGGAACGGGCGACAGCACGACCGGCAGTGACGGCATCGGGTCGGGAACCCAGATCACTCCAGTGGTCACGGCCCCCATCACC
>JAODMX010000184.1 GCA_025464735.1 Frondihabitans sp.
CGGTCCGGGGGACGGGTGAGGACGAGCCGGACGCCCGCCGCGGCGATCGCAAGCGACACGACCAGGCCGACCACGCTGATCCCGCTCACGCTCGTGCCCGGCGAGGCGACGACGGGGCCCAGGAGGACGACGAGCGACGCGACGACGAGAGCGCCGAACGCCACGAGACCGGAGACCCGAGCACCCAGCCGGTGGGGGAGTCCTCGGACGCCCGTGTCGGCGTCGTCGGCGAGATCGGGCAGAACGTTCGTGAAGTGGATCGACACTCCGAAGACGGCGCCGACGATCAGTGCCCAGGGGGCGGCCGGAACGCCCTCCTGACCGGCCAACGTCACGATGTCGGGAAGCAGGCCGAAACCGACGATGAAGGGCAGAACTGACAGGGGAGTCCGTTTCAACCCGAGGTTGTAGGCCCAGCCGGACGCGATGAAGCCCAGGTGAGCCACCGCGGCTCCCGGCCCAAGGGCTATCGAGACGGCCAGCGCGAGGACGAGGGTCCACAGTGACGCCCGCCGCACAACCGCCACCGGCACGAGGCCCTGGGCGACCGGCTTGTCGCTCCGGCCCGCTGCCGCGTCTCGCCGCGCGTCGATCCAGTCGTTCGAGAGCCCGACCGACAGCTGCCCCAGCAGAATCGCGAGGGCGATGACAAGGATCCGGGCGATCGGGTACCCGAGGGACGCCGCCAGCAGTGCGCTCAAGACGGTCACGGCCACGGAGGGGCCCGGGTGCGATGACAGCGCGAGGGCACGCGCCCTGGTGAGCATCGCCCCAGCCTAGGGCGTGGTGACCGAGCGCGGGGACCGGTGCGCCCCGCCAGGGGCGGGCGGGGCACACCGTGCGCCCGGACAACGCCGCGACCCTTGGATTCTTGAGGGAATCCGTGGCGGATCAAAACCAGGGCCTTTCTGCGGTGTCATCGGAACGGGCGCTCGCGTCGAGTTACCATCCCAGACGTGCCCTGATGGTACGCCTGTGACTCGGGGGCAACCAGGGGTTCTTCCCCGGAATATCGCGGGTGCGGGGGTGCCCGTAGAATTGCCCGCGTGTCTGTGAACCCCGCGCTTCAAGGGCGCACCTTTCCGTCCGTTCCGCCCTATCTCGTGGGGCGCGAGAAGATCCGTGAGTTCGCCAGGGCGACGTCATCCGAGAGCTCGCTCTCGTTCGATGTCGCCGCGGCCCGGACAGCCGGCTACCGCGACGTCGTCGCCCCGCCGACCTTCGCCATCGTCGTTCAAGAGTCCACCCTCGCGCAGCTCCTCCAGGAGCCAGACTCGGGCATCGATTTCTCGCGTGTCGTTCACGGCGATCAGCGTTTCAGCTACACGAGGCCGATCGTTGCCGGAGACGAGTTGACGGCGACGCTGACCGTGTCGAGCGTGAAGTCACTCGGCGGGCATTCGATGGTGACGGCCGAGTCCGTCATGGTCGACGGCTCTGGCGAGCACGTCGTCACCGCGATCTCCACCCTCGTCGTGCGGGGCGACGAATGAGCGCGGCGAGCCTCGAGGTTGGCGCGATCGTTTCCGAGAAGACCTACATCCTGACGCGCGATTCCCTCGTGAGGTACGCCGGAGCCTCTGGCGACTTCAACCCGATCCACTATCGCGACGACGTGGCCGAGTCGGTCGGCCTTCCCGGCGTCCTGGCCCACGGCATGCTGACCATGGGTACGGCTGTCCAGCCGGTCGTCTCCTGGCTGGAGAGCGACGACGCACCAGGACCCCGTGGCTGGGTCACCGACTACCAGGTTCGATTCACGCGGCCCGTCGTCGTCGACCCCGCCTCGGGAGCCGAGCTCACGGTGATGGCGAAGATCGGTCAACTCGATCCTGAGGCGAAGACGGCTCGGGTCGATCTGACGGTCACCTTCTCGGGTGCGACGGTTCTGGGCAAGGCTCAGGCGCGAGTGGCCTGGGCGTGACTCGTCTTTCCGAGCTGACGACGATGCAGGTCGGCGGCGAGCCGCAGCTCCTTGTCGAAGCGACGACGACCGACGAGTTGTTGGCTGCGGCGCGCGAGGCGTTTTTCGAGTCCGACGACCCCTGGTACCTGTTGGGCGGCGGTTCGAATACGGTCGCGGCCGACGACGGCTTCGCCGGGACGGTGATCCGGGTCGCGACTCGGGGAATCGAGCGGGTCGAGGCACCGGAGGGTCGCGTTCGTCTCCGAGTCGCTGCCGGTGAGAACTGGGACGCTCTCGTCACCTCAACGGTCGACAGCGGCTGGTCGGGCATCGAGGCACTCTCCGGCATTCCCGGCTCGGTCGGGGCCGCGCCGGTGCAGAACATCGGTGCCTATGGCCAGGAGGTGTCGTCGACGGTGGTCAGTGTCGACTTCCTCGACGCCGCGACGGGGGAGTTTCTCCGGATCCCGACAGCCAACCTCGACTTCGACTATCGCAGCAGCGTCTTCAAACCGAGCCTGGTTCGACCGGGGCGCGGTGGCGTCATCACAGCCGTCGAGTTCGAGCTCGCCGACGACGCAGGCGTCTCCACTCCGATTGCGTACGCGCAACTGGCCACGGCGCTCGGTGTCGAACTCGGCGACCGCGTCCCGGTGGCCGACGTGAGAGCGCGCGTGCTCGAGCTTCGACGATCGAAGGGAATGGTTCCGGATCCGGATGATCGCGACACCGTCTCGTGCGGCTCGTTCTTCACGAACCCGATCGTCGATCGCTCGGCTCTGGTCGGCATTCCCGACGACGCCCCGCGGTGGGAGACCGCGCCCGAGCGGCACGATGTGGCTGTTCCCCTCGGCGAAGCTCCCGCAGCACCGCAGCCCGTCATCGAGTCGCCGGTCAAGCTCAGCGCCGCCTGGCTGATCGAGCATGCGGGGATCCAGCGCGGGTTTCATCTGCCTGGTTCGGGTGCCGCGATCTCGTCGAAGCACACCTTGGCGATCACCAACCGCGGCGGCGCCTCCGGTGAGGAGATCGCGCAATTGGCTCGGTTCGTCCAGAGTCGTGTTGCCGCCGAGTTCGGCGTGGTGCTGATGCCCGAGCCGGTCTTGTTGGGCCTCTCCTTGTAGGGAGCGCGCGCCAGGGCTAAGCGAAGAGGCGTTGCAGGCGCTGAACACCCTCGAGGAGGTCGTCGTCGCCGAGAGCGTACGAGAGCCGGAGGTAACCGCTGGGGCCGAAGGCCTCGCCTGGCACTGTCGCGACCTCGGCCTGGTCGAGGATGAGGTCGGCGAGCTCGAGCGACGTCTGCGGTGTTACGCCGCCCCAGGTTCGCCCGAGGAGACCCGTGACGTCCGGATAAACGTAGAAGGCGCCCTGGGGTGTCGGAGTGACGACACCGTCGATCTTGTTGAGTTCGGCCACGATCGTCTTGCGACGCACATCGAAGGCCTGACGCATCGACTCGACGGACTCCTGCGACCCGGTGAGCGCGGCCAGCGCGGCTCGCTGCGAGATGTTCGACACGTTGGACGACAGGTGCGACTGGAGGTTCGACGCCGCTTTGGTCACGTCGGCCGGGGCGATCATCCAGCCGACGCGCCAGCCGGTCATGGCATACGTCTTGGCGACGCCGTTGACCAGGATCGCGGTGTCGGCGAGGGCGGGAACGGCCTGGGTGATCGAGACGGCCTTGACGCCGTCGTAGGTGAGGTTCTGGTAAATCTCGTCGGTGATCACCCAGATGCCGTGTTCCAGAGCCCACTCGCCGATTTCTCTCGTCTGGTCGGCGGAATAGACCGAGCCAGTCGGGTTCGATGGTGAGACGAAGAGCAGCACCTTCGTGCGCTCCGTACGGGCCGCTTCCAGCTGCTCGACGGTGACAAGGTAGTTCTGGTCGGCGCCCGCGAACACCTCGACCGGCACACCGCCGGCCAGTTTCACGGCCTCGGGATAGGTCGTCCAGTACGGCGTCGGCAGGATGACCTCGTCGCCCTCGTCGACGATGGCTGCGAACGACTGATAGACGGCCTGCTTGCCGCCGTTGGTGACGATCACCTGTGACGCGGTGACCGTCGTGCCGCTGTCTCGCAGCGTCTTCTGGGCGATGGCTTCACGCAGGTCGGGGAGGCCGGCGGCGGGCGTGTAGCGGTGGTTGCGGGGGTCGCGGGCCGCGACGACGGCCGCCTCGACGATGTGCTCGGGCGTCGGGAAGTTCGGCTCGCCGGCGGCGTAGCTGATGATGTGCTTGCCCTCGGCCTGCAGCGCTTTCGCCTTCGCATCGACCTTGAGCGTCGCCGATTCGGCGATCGCGGCGATGCGCTTGGAGAGGCGGGCGTGGGCTGTGGTCTGGGCCGGACTGTTCACGTCCGAAAGCCTACGCGACAGGCCGGGAAGGGAGGCCAACTTTACTTGCCCAAGAGCCTCACCTACACTTGTCTTTCGGTGGTGGAATCCACCAAGCTTTTCCATGCCCATGGAGCTTGCTTGAACGGTTCTCACTTATCCATAGGGCGGTGGCTCAATTGGTAGAGCAGCGGTCTCCAAAACCGCAGGTTGCAGGTTCAAGTCCTGTCCGCCCTGCAGCCCTGTTCGCGCAGTTGCGCGGAACGGACGAAACGCCCGCGAGGGCAATGCTTGGAAGGTTTGGGCGAGAGTGGCGAGAAAAGACGTAGACGTTCCCAGCGAGGACGTCGTCGCGATCGCACGAGCGGACGGCTCGGTGCGCCGTGGTCGCTTCGCGCGCATGGCGCTCTTCATCCGCCAGGTCATCAACGAGCTGAAGAAGGTCGTAACACCCACCCGCAAGGAGCTCTTCAGCTTCACGGGTGTGGTTCTGGTCTTCGTCGTCGTGATGATGGCGCTCGTCTTCGGCCTCGACACGCTGTTCGGCTTCCTCGTGCAGTACGTCTTCGGCAACGGGGTCAATGCCGGCTGATCCGGTCACCCTCGCAGACCACGAACCCCACACGAACGAACCGGTTGTCGCCGAGACCCGCGGCGGACCACCCCATTCCAACGGAAGAAGAACCTTTGCCTGACAACGAGCGCGACGACATCGACCTCGCCACCGCCGCTGAGCAGTCCTCCGAGGTCGAAGAGGCCCAGGAGGGCTCGACGCAGACGGCCGACGAAGAGTCGGTCGAAGCTGCCGAAGAAGAGGCACTGCACGTCACTGACGAAAGCGACGAAGGCTCCAGCGACGTGACCGACCTCGACGAGCTCCTCAACAGTCTGAGTGAGGCCAAAGACGCTGAAGCGGATGCGATTGTCGACGACGCGCTCGATGTCGAAGACGCCGACGGGGCCGAGGCTGCCGTCGAGGCGACCGAAGACGAGGCAGAAGAAGACGCAGAAGAGCTGCAGCGCGAAGGCGACGCCGTCGGCGTGTTCGACGCGGTCACCGAGATCGAGTCCGCCGAGACGGATGCCGAGGAGGAGGAAGACGACGAAGTCGACCCCTACGAAGCCTTCCGCTACGAGCTGCGCGGCAAGCCCGGCAAGTGGTACGTCATCCACTCGTACGCCGGCTTCGAGCGGCGCGTCAAGCAGAACATCGAGAACCGCATGGTCTCGCTGACGATGGAAGACTTCATCTACCAGGTCGAAGTCCCGATGGAAGACGTCGTCGAGATCAAGAACGGTCAGCGGAAGCTCGTCACGCGTGTCCGGATCCCGGGCTACGTTCTGGTCCGCATGGACCTCAACGAAGACAGCTGGTCGGTCGTCCGCCACACTCCGGGAGTCACCGGATTCGTCGGCAACGCCCACAACCCCACACCCCTGCGTTTCGAGGAGGCCTTCAACATGTTGAAGAGCCTCGTCCAGGTGCAGGAGGCGCCGGCCGCCAACAAGGGTGGTGGCAAGGGTGGCAAGGCTGCCCAGCGGGTCATTCCGGCCGAGGTCGACTTCGAGATCGGCGAGACCATCACCATCAAGGAGGGGTCGTTCGCGGGCCTTCCCGGAACGATCAACGAGATCAAGCCCGAATCGGGTAAGCTCACGGTGCTCGTTTCGCTGTTCGAGCGCGAGACGCCGGTCGAGCTGTCGTTCGACCAGGTCACCAAGCTCTGACCAACCCCACACACTTTTAGACCACCGGATCCCTGCGACTGCAGCTTCCGGGAGAGCGGGCCGCAACCGCGGCCGGTTCGAACCCCACAAGAAGGAAACAACACACATGGCACCGAAAAAGAAGGTCACGGGTCTGATCAAGCTTCAGATCAACGCCGGCGCCGCGAACCCCGCCCCGCCCATCGGCCCGGCTCTGGGTCAGCACGGCGTGAACATCATGGAGTTCTGCAAGGCGTACAACGCCGCGACCGAGTCGCAGCGCGGCAACGTCGTCCCCGTCGAGATCACCGTGTACGAAGACCGTTCGTTCACGTTCATCCTGAAGACCCCGCCGGCCGCTGAGCTCATCAAGAAGGCTGCCGGCCTCGCCAAGGGTTCCGCCACGCCGCACACCGTCAAGGTGGGCAAGCTGACGCAGGAGCAGGTCCGCGAGATCGCCACCGCCAAGCAGGCCGACCTCAACGCGAACGACATCGATGCCGCGGCGAAGATCATCGCCGGCACCGCCCGCTCCATGGGCATCACCGTCGACGCGTAGTCCTCACCGACTGCACGACGACCACTCACAGACATCCAGTGGGAGAGCCGGCCAGGCTCGTTACCACGCTCTCGAAATCAGGAGATTTCACATGGCTCAGAAGTCAAAGGCCTATCGGGCCGCTGCCGAGAAAATCGAGGCAGGCAAGTTCTACACCCCCAGCGAGGCCGTTGCGGTCGCACGCGAGACCGGCTCCAAGAAGTTCGACTCGACTGTCGAGGTCGCGTTGAAGCTCGGTGTCGACCCGCGTAAGGCCGACCAGATGGTGCGTGGCACCGTCATCCTGCCGCACGGAACGGGCAAGACCGCCCGCGTTATCGTGTTCGCGACCGGAGCTGCGGCCGAGGCCGCTATCGCCGCGGGCGCCGACGAGGTCGGCGGCGACGAGCTCATCGAGAAGGTTGCCGGCGGCTACACGTCCTTCGACTCCGCGGTCTCGACCCCGGAGCTCATGGGCAAGGTCGGTCGTCTCGGTAAGGTTCTCGGCCCCCGTGGCCTCATGCCGAACCCCAAGACCGGCACCGTCACCCCGAACGTCGCTCAGGCCGTGAACGACATCAAGGGCGGCAAG
>JAODMX010000401.1 GCA_025464735.1 Frondihabitans sp.
GCACGCAGAAGGCCCGCGAAGAGTACCTCGTCGAGCAGGCCAGGCAGCGACCGCTGCTCGGATAGCTCCCCTCCCGCAGTCACCCCCCCCAGAGAAAGTAGACACCGAAGTCATGACCACGACCGCCGCCGACGTCACGTCGGGAGCAACCTCCACCTCTCAGGGGCTCCGAATCGGAACCGCGCCCGATTCGTGGGGCGTGTGGTTTCCCGAGCATCCGAGCCAGATCCCGTGGGACAGGTTTCTCGACGAGGTCGAGAAGGCCGGCTACGAGTGGATCGAGCTCGGCCCGTTCGGGTATCTGCCGACCGATCCGCACCAGCTCGAAGACGAGCTGAGCAAGCGCAATCTGAAGCTCTCGGCGGGCACCGTCTTCACGGGTTTCCACAAGGGCGACGACCAGTGGCAGCGAGCGTGGGAACAGGCACTGAACGTCGCCGGTCTCGCCTCGAAGCTGGGTGCTGAACACCTCGTCGTGATCCCGGACCTCTGGCGGAGCGACGCGACCGCGGAGGTGCTCGAGGCGCGTACCCTCACCGACGCGCAGTGGTTGAAACTCGGAGCGGGGCACGACAAGCTCGGAAAGGCGCTGCTCGAAGAGTTCGGCGTACGGCAGCAGTTCCACACGCACGCGGACAGCCACGTCGGCACCTACCAGGAGACCGAGCGCTTCCTCGAGGTGACTGATCAGCAGTACGCGAACCTCTGCCTGGACACCGGTCACTTCGCCTACTACGGCGGCGACAACGTGCGTCTGATCGAGGCGTACCCGGAGCGCATCGGCTATCTGCACCTGAAGCAGGTCGACTCCGATCTCCGATTCACCGTGCTGAAAAACGACATCCCCTTCGGCGACGCCGTCGCGCTGGGCGTCATGGTCGAACCGCCCCAGGGCGTCCCGGAGTTCGCCCCCATCATCGAGGCGGTCGCAAAGATCGACCCGAACATCTTCGGCATCGTCGAGCAGGACATGTTCCCGGTCGCGTCAATCGACCTGCCGCTCGGCATTGCCACCCGCACCCGCGAGCACATCTTCGGATGCACCCGCAGCGTTCGCGTCCACTAGTCACGTCCCCGTCCGGTTCGTCAGGAGTCCACATGTCCAATTCACCCGCCCCCCTCCGCGTCGCCGTCGTCGGCGCCGGAATGATGGGCGCCGACCACGTCAATCGACTCACGAAGCGCATCTCCGGCGCCGAGGTCGCGGCCATCGTCGACCCCGACACGGCTCGCGCCGCGGCGGCCGCCGCAACCGCGCCCGGTGCCCAGACCTTCGCCTCGTTCGAGGAGGCGCTGGCCGCTGTCGAGCTCGACGCCGTCATCATCGCCACACCCGGGTTCCTCCACGAGCCGGTTATCCTGCCTGCGCTCGACGCCGGCCTCGCCATCCTCAGTGAGAAGCCGCTCAGCGACACCGTTGAGTCGAGCCTCCGCATTATCGAGGCGGAGCAAAAGCTCGACCGACCCCACATTCAGGTCGGTTTCATGCGCCGCTTCGACGCGGGCTACCTGCAGCTTCGGGAGCTCGTCGAATCGAAGGCGAACGGAGCTCTGCTCGCCCTCCACTGCGCGCACCGCAACCCGTCGACGCCTCCGAACTACTCCGAATCGGCGCTGATAACCGATTCGGTCATCCACGAGATCGACATCGTGCCGTTCATCGCGGGCGAGCCCATCGTCTCCGTGGAGGTCAAGAAGCCTCGCCGCAACTCGCTCGCGCCCGAGGGCCTTGTCGAGCCGCAGTTCGTCCTCTTCGAGACCGTCTCGGGCACCCTGGCGATCGTGGAGATCAGCGTCAACATCCAGTTCGGCTACCAGGTCACGACCGACGCGGTCTTCGAAAGCGGGGTGGCCTCGATCGGCCGCGCCGAGACCATTCAGATCGCCGCCGCCGGAACAATCGGCCAGAGCGTGACGCCGTCGTACAAGGAGCGTTTCGGCGCGGCCTACGACGTCGAGATCCAGCGCTGGGTCGATGCCGCGCGCCGGGGCGAGATCGACGGCCCGTCGGCCTGGGACGGCTATCTCGCCAGCGTCGTCGCCGACGCGGGCGTGCTGGCACAGCAGTCGGGCAAGAAAGAACCCGTCGTGTACGCGCTCGAGAAGCCGGCCTTCTACGAGACGACCCAGTCGCTTGCGACGGCCTGAGGGATCCTGAATTCATGGTCACCGTTGCGCTCGACCCGACGCCGTTCCACCACGACTACTCTCTGCTCGAGCTGCCGCAGAAGGTGCGCGACCTCGGGTACGACCACTTGCAGCTGACTCCGCACGCGGACTTCATCCCCTTCTTTCGGCACCCGAAAGCGGACGACGACCTCGTTGACTCGTTCGCTGCGGCATGCCGCAACGCCGGGGTGGGCATCGCATCTGTGCTGCCGGTGCTGCGATGGTCCGCGCCCGACGAGGAGGCTCGGCGAGCGGCGGTGAAGCAGTGGAAGCGCGTGATCGAGATCACCGCGCGTCTGGGCGTCACGCGCATCAACACGGAGTTCTCGGGGCGCCCGGAGCTGCAGGAGGAGTCCGAGAGGGCGTTCTACTGGTCGATGGAGGAGCTGCTGCCGCTGTTCGATCGCGAGGGGATCCGGGTGCTGATCGACCCGCATCCGGACGACTTCGTCGAGGACGGCCTCGAAGCCGTGCGGGTCATCAGAGGACTCAATTCGAAGAGTGTCGGAATGGCTTTCGTGGCGTGCCACACGTTCCACTACGGCGATCAGACGGAGGCGATTTTCGCAGCGGCCGGGCAGTCGATCGGTCTCGTGCACATCGCCGACACCTTCGACCACCACCGGTCGCACGGGCTGCGCTACATCACCAACCCGCCCGGCAATGCGGTACGGGTGCACCAGCATCTCCCGATCGGCCGGGGAGACGTCGACTTCGACGCGTTCTTCGGCGGGCTCAAGGGATTGGGCTTCTTCGACCGCGATGACACGGTTGCAGTCTCGAGTGTCTTCGCGGAAGACGAGAATGCCGACGAGATCTCGCGGTACCAGCTCGACGAGATCCGGCGTCGGATCGTCGCAGCCTGAGGAGCGTTTTGCCCGTCTAGCGCGACAGAGACCCCGCACCGAAGTCGGTGCGGGGTCTCGTCGTCGATGCTCTCGAGACGGGCTACTTTGCCAGGGTCTCGATTGCGTGGGCCCAGAGGAAGTACTTGTTCGAGCCCAGGTCGCCGATCGTCGTGATGCCGAAAGCGGCCTTCAGGTGTTCGGCGTCACCATCACTGACCCCTTGGAGCGCGGCGACCGGCAGCTTTGCCAGCTCGTCGATCGGGGTCTCTTCGTACGCTTTGTCGAGTTTGTCTGCGATTCCTGCCATGACTACCTCCTGAAGAAATGGATGAGTGTTTCAGTCGAACGCTATTGGCCGTGAGTCGTTTGGACAAGCAAATTCTTGACATCTCTGCTCTTTGTTAGGACATTACGACGTCGACTCCTAGACTGGGAGGCAGAGATTGGAGAATCCCCGATGGCATCGACTTTCCCGACCACCACCGTCCGTGACGACACCGCAGTCGAGACGCGACCAAGCACCCTGATCGCCGCACAAGAGACCCCGACGAGTCTCTGGAACGACTCGGCCGACCCTGCAGAGCTCCGTCGCTCGATCAACGAGTTCGGTGCCGTCGGCGCCACCTGCAACCCGGTGATCGCCCTCGCCTGCATCAAGAACGACCCCGAGACCTGGCTGCCCCGGTTGCGCGAACTCGCCGACGAGTTTCCCACTGCCGGCGAGTCCGAGCTGGGCTGGAAGGCCGTCGAAGAGCTTTCCATCAGCGCTGCAAAGCTGCTCGAGCCGGCCTTCGAGGCCTCCGGCGGCCGGAACGGGCGTCTGTCGATGCAGACCGATCCTCGTTTCCACCGTGACAAAGACGCCCTCGTCGAGCAAGCCGTGTACTTCTCCGGGCTCGCTGCCAACATCATCGTCAAGATTCCGGCGACGAAACTCGGCATCGAGGCGATGGAAGAGGCTGTTTACCGCGGCGTCAGCATCAACGCGACGGTCTCGTTCACCGTGCCGCAGGCGGTCGCCGTGGCCGAGGCCCTCGAGCGCGGTCTCAACCGACGTGCCGCCGACGGCCTCGAAGAGAAAGAATTCGGCAACGTCGTGACGATCATGGGCGGTCGTCTCGATGACTGGCTCAAGAAAGTCGTGGCGCGCGACCGGATCCTGATCGACCCCGGCTACCTCGAGTGGGCTGGCGTAGCGGCCCTCAAGAAGGCTCACCACGTCTTCACCGAGCGTGGTTACCGGTCACGAATCCTCTCCGCCGCTTTCCGCAACTACCTGCAGTGGTCGGAACTCGTCGGGGGAGACCTCGTCGTGTCGCCGCCGTTCCAATGGCAGGTCGACATCAACGCCAACCGGATCCCTGCGGAGAACCGTATCGACGTGCCGGTCGACCCGAAGATCCTCGCGACCCTCCGGGCTGCTATCCCCGACTTCAGTCGTGCCTACGACGTCGACGGCATGGCCCCGCACGAGTTCGAGCGATTTGGTGCCACGGTAACGACGCTGCGCCAGTTCCTCGACGCCGATGCGCAACTCGATGCGCTCGTTCGCGACGTGCTCATCCCCGTCGCCTGACAGGTCCTGTGCGCTGTGCGCCCCACGGCCGGAGGCTCGTGGTGGCGGGGCTGGGGTAGGTGAGGTGCAAGGCGGACGAGGAGAGCGATAGTGGAACTATCGCCGACGACGTTTACCTTGCAGATCGCCCGCCCCACTTGTGCGTAGGCGGGGCTGGGGTAGGTGAGGTGCAAGGCGGAGGAGGAGAGCGATAGTGGAACTGTCGCCGACGACGTTTACCTTGCAGATCGCCCACCCCAGCCCCGTCGGCTACTTTTCGACGAGGGTTATGGAGAACGAGTAGAGATCCGGTCGATAACAGTGGTACCCCGCCTCGACGGCGCGCCCCGATGCGTCGTAGGCGGTGCGACTCATTGTGAGGACGGCGCCGTTCTCTTCGATCTCGAGCAGCGCGGCCTCGTCGCCGTGACTCGCGCGGGCTCCGATGCGTTGTTTGGCGACACGCATCGTCACGCCGCGCCCGCGCAGGATTTGGTAGAGACCGAAGGCTTCGAAGTCGTCGTTCGACAGGTCGGCGATGACGGTCGGCAGGAAGTTCTCGAGCAGTGCGACGGGGACGTCGTCGGCGAGGCGGAGTCGTCGGAGGTGCGTGACGGGGTCGCCCACGGCGATGCCGAGGTCTTCGGCGATGCGTTCGTCGGCGGGGATGACGCCGTGCGTGAGAACGCGGGTGGTCGGGTGCTGGTCTCCTGTCCGGAGGTCGTCGAAGAGGCTGGTCAGTTCAACCTTGCGGCTCACCGGGCCGTGGACGACCTGCGTGCCGATGCCGCGTCGCCTGACCAGAAGGCCTTTGTCGACGAGCTCTTGGATCGCCCGGCGGATCGTCGGGCGCGAGAGTCCGAGGCGTTCGCCGAGCGAGACTTCGTTCTCGAGACGCGAGCCGGCGGGGAGGACGCCGGAGGTGATGGCTTTCTCGAGTCGGCTGGATACCTGGAAGTACAGGGGCATCGGACCTGAACGATCGAGGTCCATGAAAAGGTCGGCAGGCAGCACGCCGTCGTGAGGTGTCATGAATTCTTCCCGGTGAGTGACAGTGGCGGCGACGGCTTCGTCACGCACTGCTCGATTGTCCAGACAATATCATCGGTCGCGTTTGGTCGCCTCGGATTTGGGATCGTGACGCGGCTACCGGAACGTGACCGGCGTGCGAGGCGAGATGGGCGTGCGGGACGAGGCGGACAGCTCCTTGGCTGCGGCGGGACGCAGGACGTTGACGCGGATGCCCGCGGCCTCGGCGAGCTCGTCGACCGTGTCGGCGCCGTGGCGCTTCGCGGCGTGCGCGATGATCGCGGCGCACGCTTCGGCGTCGGCGAGTGCCTCGTGGTGGTTGAAGTCGTCGAACCCTGCGGCCATCGCCGCCATCGGCAGCCGGTAGGAGTCGAGCGAGTAGGTCTTACGCGCCACCTGGAGGCTGCAGAAGTAGCGGACCTCGGGGCAGTCGAGCCCGGTCGCGGCGCAGGCCCCGCGGATCACCCCCATGTCGAACCCGGCGTTGTGCGCCACCAGGGGGTCGTCGCCGGTGAAGGCGAGGAGATCGGGGAGCTGCTCCGCCCAGCCGAGCGCGTCCACGACATCAGACTCGACGATGCCGTGGATCCGGGTGTTCCACTCCGAAAAAAAATCGTGCCCCAGGGGTGGCTTGATGAGCCAGCCCACCTTGTCGACCACCCGACCGTCGTGGACCTTCACGAGGCCTACGGAACAGGCCGACGCGCTGGAGGAATTCGCGGTCTCGAAGTCGATCGCTACGTAGTCGAGTGGCATTGGTTCATGCTCTCATGCACGAGCGACACAGCCGGATCCGACGCACGGCACTGGCTATTAGGCTTGACCCCCGTGGCTCTCACTATCGCGATCGTCGGACTCCCCAATGTGGGCAAGTCCACCCTCTTCAACGCCCTGACCAAAAACCAGGTGCTGGCAGCGAACTATCCGTTCGCCACCATCGAGCCCAACGTCGGCGTCGTGAACCTGCCCGACCCTCGGCTTGGCGTGCTCGCCGGACTGTTCTCGTCCGAGAAGATCTTGCCCGCGCCGGTGTCGTTCGTCGACATCGCCGGCATCGTCAAGGGTGCGAGCGAGGGGGAGGGGCTCGGCAACAAGTTCCTGGCCAACATCCGCGAGGCCGATGCCATCGCCGAGGTCGTGCGCGGCTTCGAAGATCCCGATGTCGTGCACGTCGATGGCGAGGTCGATCCTGCTGCCGACCTGAGCACCATCAATACCGAGCTGATCCTGGCCGACCTCGAGACCGTCGAGAAGGCCCTCGTCCGATACGAGAAGGAGCTGCGCCTCAAGCGCGTCGAGCCGATCGTTCACGACACGGCCGTTGCGGCCCGCGACGCCCTGCAGCGTGGTGAGGCTCTTTCTGCCACCTCGATCGACCTGGAGCCGATCCGCGAGCTGGGTCTCCTGACCGCCAAGCCCTTCATCTACGTCTTCAATGTCGACGAGGCGATCATCACGTCTTCCGCGCGGAAGGCCGAGCTGCAGGCGCTCGTGGCGCCGGCCGAGGCGATCTTCTTGGACGCCAAGATCGAATCAGAACTGATCGACCTGGATCCTGAGGACGCCGCCGAGCTCCTCGCCTCCACCGGCCAGGAAGAGTCGGGTCTCGACCAGCTGGCTCGCATCGGGTTCGACACCCTAGGGCTCCAGACCTACCTGACGGCCGGCCCGAAAGAGACGCGCGCCTGGACCATCGGCAAGGGCTGGAAGGCGCCCCAGGCAGCCGGCGTCATCCACACCGACTTCGAGAAGGGTTTCATCAAGGCCGAGGTCATCTCGTTCGACGACCTGGTCTCGACCGGCTCGATCGCCGAAGCCCGCTCGCACGGCGTCGCGCGCATCGAGGGCAAGGACTACGTGATGCAGGACGGCGACGTGGTGGAGTTCCGGTTCAACAACTAGGCAGGGGCAGCAAGAGCATCTGCGAACGCCGACGCGGGTACGATCGCGCTACCTTTGGTGAACTGGTACCGACAGGAGAACGCATGCCGTACATCGTCGACTTCGTGGATGTGTCCACGACCGGACTCGAATCGTCCCCGGTTGCGGACGCACTCGCCGGGTTGCGTGCCAACGAGGCGCGCTACTTCAAGAACAAGTACGACCACGTCTTCACAGTCGACCCGGCGGATGAGGCTGTCGCCGTGGTCGAGCGCGTGACCCGGATCCTGAAGGACGAGCGTGACATCGTCATCGACTCGAAGCCCCTCGAGGCCACCGAGTTCGAAGTCGAAGGCGTTCGCTGGTCGTACGTGTTTTACGAGTCGGGTCTGTCGATCAATGTGCTGTACGCCCTCGCCGACGGCGGGAAGCGGGCCGTCGGGTTCAAGCTCTCTGACGGCATGGAGATCCCCACCGAACTCGCTTCGCGGTTCAAATTCGCACGTCAGAAATCGAAGCTGGCCGGTGTTATCCGCGGCTCGTTCTTCGTGATCAAGGGCGAGTACTGAGTTCTCGTTCTAGGCCGGCGCCGGTCCACGGTTGGCCTCGAGGCTCAGCGGAGGCACGGATCCCGGGTATCGAGTGCACACTGGTGGCGTGACCCAACCTCCCGAGAACCACCAGTACGGCTCGCCCGCCGGGTCGCCACCGCCCGGCTACCCCTACGCACCCCCGTACCGACCGACCAACACGCTCGCCATCATCGCGATCATCGCGGCGTTCGTGATGCCCGTCGCAGCCATCGTGCTCGGTCACGTCGCACGATCGCAGATCCGACGCACGCACGAGGAGGGGTGGACTCTGACGACGCTCTCCCTCGTCTTCGGGTACGTCTTCACCGCATTTGGGGCTATGTTCTTCGTCGTGTGGGTGGTGTTCTTCATCTTGGCGATCACGTCACCGGGGTTCGGGCACTGACCGCCCTCAGCCCTCGTAGCCCTCGATATCCATGTTCGGCGGGTTGGCGGCCCAGTCGCTCAGCTCCTCTTCGCTGTGCTCCTCGACCTCGAAGCGGACGGGCGTTTGCGGCGTCATCAGTACCGACACCCGGCCGTGTCCCATCGGCTGGAATTCGATGAACTCGGCGACGCCGCGGGCGGAATCGAGGATCTGCTGCTTCAGCTGAGTGATGTCCTGCGTCGGTTCCAGAAAGAACATCTGGCCATCGATGCGAAGCTTGTTGATCTGCACGGCGCCCTCATTGGTCGCTGCTCGGTACCGGAACGCATCGTCGCCGGGGGCCGGGGCGAAATCGATGAAGCGGGTACGCAACCAACGCCACCCTAGGCGACGAGAGCGGCGGCCGCCTCGAAAAGTACGCGTTCGCGCATCAAGTACAACCTAGAACGTACTTGCAGCACGAAATCGTACTTTTCGGGGCGCAGCGCTTTTCAGGGCGCAGCGGCAGCACATCGTGCGCCTGCGAGACTGAACCCATGAGTCTCATCCGCCTCCACGACGTGTCCGTCCGCTTCGAGAACACGCCCGTGTTGCGCGAGGTGTTCTTTCGGCTCGAGGCGGGCGATCGGGTGGGGCTGATCGGCCGCAACGGCTCGGGAAAGACGACGCTGCTGAAGCTCGCCCTCGCACAGGTCGAGGCCGACACCGGTACCGTGACCATCGACCCGGGTACGAAGATCGGCTACTTCTCGCAATTCTCCGAGCTCGACGGGGGCGCGACCATCGTCGAGGTGCTGGAGGGGCTCTTCGAAGAGATCCGTGGCATCGAGGCAGAGCTGGCTCAGATCGACGCCGAGGTCGCGGTTGTGGCCGTCGATGAGAATCGGATGGACGAACTCACGACCCTGATCGAACGCCAGGCCGTTCTCTTCGAAGAGATGGACCGACTCGACGGCTGGGACTACCCGCGCCGCATCGACACCGCTCTCACGACCCTCGGTTTCGAAGCCGCCCACCGCACATCGCCAATCGACGACCTCAGCGGTGGCTGGCGCAACCGGGCCGCGCTCGCAAAAATTCTGCTCGAAGATCCAGACGTCCTGCTCCTCGACGAGCCCACCAACTTCCTCGACGTGGCCGGGGTGGAGTGGCTCGAGTCGTGGTTCCGTGACTTCAAGGGGGCGGCGATCGTGGTGTCTCACGACCGGGGGTTCCTCGATGCGGTGGCCACCAGGATCCTGGAGGTCGAGAATTTCCATCTTCACGAATACCCGGGCAACTTCGCCGAATACGTCGTGCAGAAGCAGTTCCGCCTGAAGACGCTCGAGCAGCAGTTCGTCCACGAGTCGGAGCTGCTGGCGTTCGAGGCGGAAGGGATCTCGGATCGTCGCGAGGCCGCGAAGGCTGCCAGCCGTGGGCTCGACAAGCAGCTCTCCAAGATCAAGAAGGCACGGGCTCCGCGCCCTGTCGACCAGATCATCACCGAGATCTACGGTGGGCTCCACGTGAAAGACGTGCTCTGCAGGGTCGACGGTTTGGAGAAGTCCTACGGCGATCGCACCCTGTTCGAGGGGCTCTCGTTCGAGGTTCGTCGGGGCAATCGGGTCGTCGTGGTCGGCGCCAACGGCAGCGGGAAGAGCACTCTCTTGCGCGTCCTCGCGGGCGAGGAACGGCAGGATGCGGGAACGGTCGCCTGGGCTTCCGGCGCCAAAGTGGTCTCGTACAACGAGGTGCTCGACGCTCTCGATCAGGACGACACGGTCACCCATGCCGTCAACGCGATGCCCGACAGCCTGGCGCTGACCGCGACGCGGAAGTCAGTGGGCCGCTTCCTCGCCATGTTCCAGTTCTCGGACGCCGACCTCCAGAAGCGCATCCGTGATCTCTCCGGTGGTCAGCGTGCTCGGGTCGCCATGGCGCAGTGCCTGCTGTCGGGTGCCTCGGTGCTGCTTCTCGACGAACCCACTAATCACCTCGACCTCGCGAGCACTCAGGTGATGGAGCGAGCGCTCGTGCACTTCCCGGGTGCTGTCATCGTCGTCAGCCACGACCGGTTCTTCAGCGACAAGGTCGCCAATCGCAAGCTCGTCTTCTCAGGGGGAGCGGAGATCGAGGTCAGCGCCGCCTGACCCCGGGCTCGGAGGCGAGCGCAAGGGGGAAGTCCTAGGCTGCGGACATGCCGCACATCGTCTACGCCGGACAAAAGATCGAGATCACCCCGGAGCAGCTCGTCGACCTGAAAGACAAGCTGCGCGAGGCTGCCGCCTCGGGGCGTTCCCTCGACATCGATCTCCTCGACTCCGAAGGGCAGGCGACCTGGCTGTTCTGGACACCGGGCGCACCGATCGTCATCAACGATGGAGAGATCCCGCCGACCGCGCAGTTCCCGTTCCCGGACCTCGCGGCGCTCGGTCTGCCCGGCCTGCCTGGCTTCCCCGAGGAGCCGCCCGCTCCTCGACGCGTGGGTTTCTAGGTCGGAACCCCAGCCGGCGCCGCAGCGTTTCATCTGTACGGAAATTCACCGTACACTGAGCATATGGCATCAAGAACGAAAGACGATCGGCTCGATCTGAGGCTCACGCACGCCCAGAAAGACGAGATCGAGCAGGCGGCGGCGATCAGCGGTCGCTCGCTCTCCGACTTCTCCGTCTCGGCGCTCGTCGAGAAGGCTGAGGAGACCATCCGGCGCGAACGTGAGGTCTCCATGTCTCAGCAGAGCTGGGATGCTTTTTCGGCTGTGCTCGACCGGCCGGCCGTGTCTGTCGCGGGTCTCGCCGACCTGCTCGCTC
>JAODMX010000205.1 GCA_025464735.1 Frondihabitans sp.
AAGCTGTCGCGCGTTGCTTGGAGCTCGGGCTGTCGGCCGATCAGATCACCTCGATCGCCTACCACGAAAGCCTCCACGCGCAGCACGGCGACTTCCGCCTGATGTTCATCGAGTGCAACAGTGAACGGGCAGAGTCCTTCGCCGCCGATCTTTCAGCGAGATTGGAGATGTCGGTCGAGCCACTGGTCTTGGGTGAGTTCGCCGGCCCGGACTTGGCCGACGCGGACCTGCTCATCACGACCTTCTTTCACCTGGCGGAGGTTCGTGGCCTCGCTAGGTCGCTCGCCGACGGCCCAGAGGTGTTGGCCATCGTCGTCGCGCCCCATGTCCAGACGTTGGTCAAGCTCGCACGGATCCCGAAAGGCAAGCGGATCGGCATTCTGTACTCGACCCGGGATCAGGCTGAGACGATCCGTCGATCTCTTGAGGACGCGGGGTTGGAGCAGATCACGGTACTGGAGTCAGCGTCGAAGAGAGAGCTCGCAAAGATCGACCTATTGGTCGTGCCAAGCGAGAATCCCGAGCTCCAGAAGAAGGTTGGCGATGCGGTCCCGATCGTCGAGTTCGGCAACGTCCTTGACGAGGCGTCGGTGCGCATGGTCATCGAGGTCCTCGACGAGTTCCAGGGACGGCGTCCCACGAGTTGGGGTGCTTTGACGAAGGCTGCCGAACCCGCCGTTGCCCCCCGCTGACGCTGGCCGGCCCAGCCGAGGCGGACCAGGCGATCAGGCCGAGACGCCGCCGCGGACGCGCTCCTGGATGAACTCAGTGATGTCCGAGGTGGGCGTGCCCGGCCAGAAGACCTCCGTCACACCGATGCACTTGAGCCGCTTGGCGTCGTCGTCGGGGATCGTTCCGCCGACGAGGAAGACGATGTCCTGCAGGTCGTTGTCGCGGAGCATCTGACACAGCTCTTCGGCGTACTCCATGTGCGCGCCGGAAAGGCTCGACAGGCCGAGCACGGCGGCGTCTTCCTGGATGACCGCTCGCAGGATCGAGTCGGGAGTCTGGAAGATGCCGGTGTAGACGACCTCCATGCCGGCGTCGCGAAGCGCCCTGGCCACGACCTTGGCGCCGCGGTCGTGACCGTCGAGTCCTGGCTTGGCGACAACCACCTTGATCGGGCCGCTGCTGGGATGTGGCTGTGTCATTTGACGCTGGGCCTCCTGGCTAGAAGATGCTTGACGGCTGGTGCTCGCCCCACGCACCGCGTAGGACATCGCAGATCTCGCCCACGGTCGCCCGGGCGCGCACGGCTTCTTCGATGAACGGCATGAGGTTGGTCTCGAGGGTCGGAGCCTCACGCTCGATGGCCTTCAGGGCGTCGGCCACGCGGCGCTGCTCCCGCGCGCTCTTGACGTGGGCCAGGCGCTTGAGCTGGCGGTCCAGCACACCCGGATCGGGGCGGAAGATCTCGATGCCACCGGTCGAGCGATCGTCATCGACGAAGTCGTTGACGCCTACGATGATCCGTTTCCGCTCCTCGATCTGCTGCTGCTGCTCCCAGGCGGAGTCGGCGATGATCTGGTTGGCAAAGCCAGACGTGATGGCCTCGATCATGCCGCCCATGCCGTCGATGCGAGTGACGAGCTCGCACGCCTCCTCCTCGATCCTGGAGGTCAGAGCTTCGACGTAGTAGGAGCCGCCGAGCGGGTCGACGACGTCCGCCGCTCCGGTCTCCTCGAGGAGGATCTGCTGGGTGCGCACGGCAATCTTGATCGCCTCCTCGGAGGGGATTGCGAAGGCCTCGTCGAGCGAGTTGGTGTGCAGTGACTGCGTGCCGCCGAGCACGGCGGCCAGTGCCTGCACCGCGGTGCGTGCGATGTTGTTGAGAGGCTGCTGGGCAGTGAGCGAGACGCCGGCTGTCTGGGAATGGGCACGCATCAGCCACGAGCGAGGATCCCGGCACCCGAGTCGGTGCCGCGTCAACCGTGCCCACAGCCGCCGCGCGGCGCGCAGCTTGGCGATCTCCTCCAAGAAGTCGTTGTGGATGTCCCAGAAGAACGAGACTCGCGGGGCGATGAGGTCGGGGTCGATGCCTCGCTCACGGGCGCGCTCCAGATAACACAGCGCTCCCGCAATGGTCAGGCCCACCTCCTCGACCGCCGTTGCCCCGGCTTCTCGGATGTGGTAGCCGCACGCGTTGAGCGGGTTGAACCGGGGCATGACCTGCGCCCCGTACTCCATCGTGTCGACGACGAGATCCACGGACGGCTGAGGCGGGAAGACAAACTCGTTCTGCGCGGTGTATTCCTTGAGAATGTCGTTCTGGGTCGTCCCCGTGAGGAGCTTGCCGTCTATCCCCCGCTCGTCCCCGACCACGCGGTACATGGCCAGCGCCACCGCCGCCGAGGCGTTGATCGTCAGCGAGGTCGAAACCTCCTCGAGGGGGATTCCGTCGAAGAGCGCGTGCGCGTCGACGACCGTGTCGACAGCGACGCCGATCTTTCCGACCTCCCGCCCATACACCGGATGGTCGGAGTCGTAGCCCAGGAGGGTTGGCAGGTCGAAGTCCGTGGAGAGACCAGTCTCTCCGTGCGCCAAGAGGTACTTGTAGCGTCCGTTGGTGTCTTCGGCCTGCCCGAAACCGGCGACCTGGCGGATGGTCCACGGCCGCCCGCGGTACATACTCGCGTGCGGACCTCGCGTGTAGGGATACTCGCCGGGTAGAGCGATGTCGTTCTCATACGAGACGCCAGCGACGTCGGCCGGGGTGTACACGTCCTTTACCGGCA
>JAODMX010000230.1 GCA_025464735.1 Frondihabitans sp.
CCGACTTTCCCGCTGTTGATGTGACGGCGACGTACAACGGCAATTTCAGCCTCGGCGCGTACAGCGCGCACAGTTCTGCGGACGCCTACGTCGGTGGTTCCCCGGAGCAGTACCCGACCGAGTACAAGGCCGTAAACTCCGCCACGTACCTCAGCAAGAACGCTCCCCAGACGCTCATCATCGATCCCAAGCGAGACCAACTCGTCGTCTCGCAGGGGTCTACGACTTCGCTGCCAAAGCCAAGGCCGCGGGCGTCGACATCGACGTCGTGAAAGTCCCCCTGTCGATGCACGTCTACAACCACCTCGCATACAACTCGGTGGGCAATCAAGGAGCGCTGACAACCGTCGAAAACTATCTGAAGGAAAACGTTCGCTGACGCCGTGACAGGGAACGGTGCGCGGACATGGGCGGATAACTGGACTAGTCGGTTGAGAATCGGCGGAGAATGGGGGATCCGAACTGTCCAGTGCCCGGGCGATGTGGGCGACGTAGACCCCGGTGGGTTGTACGGCGGCGTGGAGGTTGAGGATCCAGTTGCGCAGGGCCGCGGTCGCGGCCGCGATGGTTGCGAACGGCGGGTAGAGCATCGGCCCCGACGATGCACCGGTTGCTACCAGTATGGCGCCGCTCCCCCGCTCGAGCATCGTCAGGAGGACCGCTTAGACGGCAGTGATCCCGCCGGAGAGGTAATACTCCAGCTGCGGGGCGAGAAACTCGATGTTCAGGTGCACGGCGTCCACCGGAGCGAGACGGCCGGCGTTGCTGGCGGTTGGAGCGGGTGAGTATTCGAGCACATCGATCGGTCCGAGCTCGGCAGCGGCAGCGTCGATCGCGGCGGCGAGTCCAGCTGTGTCGGTGACGTCGGCCGGGTATCCGTGAGCACGGACACCTGCCACCTCGAGCTCGGCGACCAATGTGTCGAGCTTGTCCTTGTTCCTAGCGATGAGGGCGACGTCGAATCCAAGCGACCCGAACTGTTTGGCGATCGACAAGCCCAGGCCCGGTCTCGCGCCGATGACGACGATGGTCTTGCTCATGCGGTTCTCTTTCCTGTGGGCTCTTCGTTCGAGTAATCGGTGGACCGGGCGACCTCTGCCCAAAGTTGCTGGTCGTCGTCGAAAGCGGTCCGTGCGGCGGTCACGGCTTGGATCGCTGCGGAGCCCAGGAGCAGGTGACGTGGTGGTTCCGGCGCGTCGATCAGTGTCATCAGGGCGACGGCAGCGCGTTCTGGGTCGCCCGGCTGGTTGCCGTTCGCCGCGGTCCGTGCCGCACGGATCGGTTCGTAGAGGCCGTCGTAATCTCCGATGCGGCGTTCGGCGTGGCTCATCGAGTGGCCTGACCACGCGGTGCGGAATGGCCCAGGCGCGACAGCGGTGACGAAGATGCCGAGGCCGGTGACCTCCTTGCCGAGGGCTTCCAGAATGCCCTCCATCGCGAACTTGCTGCCGTGATAGAACGACAACCCCGGCGAAGTCGTCAGCCCGCCGACGGAGGTGATGCCGATGATCCGGCCCTTCCGCCGCTGCCGCATGCCCGGCAGCACGGCCTGGATGAGCGCGACGGCTCCGAACACATTCACCTCGAACTGGGCGCGCAGGTCGTCAAGCGACGACTCCTCGAACAGGCCCTCGTGCCCGTATCCCGCGTTCGCCACGAGAACGTCAACGGGTCCCACGGTCCGTTCGACGTCCTCCACCATCGCAGCGATCGCCGCCGTGTCGGAGAGATCCAGAAGCCGCGCGGTGACGCGCCCGGGATCAAGCGACTCGAACTCCTTCGCCGCCTCTGCGGAGCGAACTGTTCCCACGACCTGGTGTCCCTGTTTCACAGCTTCGATGGCAAGAGCCCGACCGAAGCCCGAACTGACGCCGCTGATCAGAATCGTCTTGTTGTTTGTGTCGTTGTGTCTCATGCCGTCCTCGACGAAGTAACCTACGTTGAGGTAAACGATATTGACTTACGCGCGCGTAAGTCAAATTATTAAGTGAGGGCGATCGATGAGCAGTCCGATCGGGACGCCTGCGGTTGACGAGCGACGCGATGGACGCCGCACCGACACTCGGCGGCGCATTCAGGACATAGCGTTGGATGTATTTGCCGAGCGTGGTTGGGACGCGGCGACGCTACGCGAGATCGCCGAACGACTCGCCATCACCCGTCCTGCCCTGTATTACCATTTCCGCAGCAAAGAAGACATCCTCGCCAGCGTGCACCGCGATCTCGCCGAATCCCTCGACGGCATCATCGAATGGGCAGGTAACCAACCGGCATCCGCCCAGACCCGAGCCGAGGTCCTCCGACGCATGTCCGCGCTGATGTCCGGCTCCTGGGGCGCTTTCCTCGAATTCGCCCAACGTAATGAAGCAGCGATGCGCGATCTCAAATCAGCCGCCGAGTTCATCGAACGGATGGATATCCTCGGCGGGATGCTGCGTCCCGATGACACCATCCCCGGTCGCATCAAAGCGCGCCTCGCGCTCGACGCGCTGTTTATGGCGACCGCGCGAGGACAGCAACTGGGTGGTTCGATCGAGGACCGTGCTGAATCGGCCCTCGCTATTGCCGTCGCATTGACACGGTAGGCGAACTACTTCGATTGAAGACGTGCGATCCTGTTGGTGCGGGAGTGATCCGTGTTCTCCGAAGGCAGCCCGGGGTGAACCAGGGCGAACGAGCAGAGAAGTTCGGCGTCGCACAAAGCCGGGTGGTCGTTATGAGCGATTCGCTCGAGTCCGTGGGGCTGATCATCCGCGAGCGAAGTGGATTTGATCGTCGCGGCCGGGTACTGCAGGTCACAGACGCGGGTCGGGAGCTTCTCGCGTCTCGCTGGGGTGTACTTTCCATCGCGCGATGATGGGAGACAAAGCGTTGCCTACTTGGTTGTGTTGGTATTGGCTACTCTCGAGCAGGGGTGAAGTAGCTTGTAGCTACCCGGGGCAGTGCCAAGCGACTCGGGTGCGCCTGCTGTGTAGGCTTCGTAGATGTCGAGCCATTCGGCGGGCGACGGGAATCCTTCGATGAGTCGAAAGCGGGCGGCTGAGTAGAACAAGCCGTGCTGTAGAGCGTCGTGTTCCCAGTTGTGTCGGGTTGTGTCGTCGCTTCCTTTGGAGAGGACGATCAGGAGGCCGCTGCGGGGTCGGTCGATCGGATGTTGTACAGGGCGAGGAATCGTGGATCGTTGTCAGTGCCGGCGGCAGTGTCATTCTCGAATCGGTCGGCGGTTCTGAGTTTTCTGATGGTGGTCGGGGCGTGTGCGTAGGTGTCGTACCAGGTGCGGAAATCCGTGAGCCGGTCGGGGTCGGTTGAATTGGTGAGAACAAAGCGCACGCCAGTGCGCGGGGTTTCCGACATGGTCGGGGTCCTTCCTTGGGGGGAGTTACAGGTTGGAGTCGAGGATCGGAGGACCCGCGAATTCGGAGGACGGCGGGAAGAGGTCCCGCAGTTGGGGCCGGTCGCTGTGCAGGTCGCACAGTTGGATTACGGTGCCCGATGGCCCATGGTTTAGGAGGGGTCGGGTGCCCAGGGTTGCGAAGTGTGCGAATCCGAGCGCGGCGAGCCGCATATCTTCCGCACTTGTGTCGTCGACCCAGTAGCCGATGTGATGCAGACCCGGGCCCGGAGGAACAACGAAGCGAAGGCCTCTTTCAAGAATCCGCCCGTTCAACGTGTCATCGTGAAGGGCGACAGCTGCGGCATCCGCATAGTCCTTCCGGCTCGCACTGGCAACACGGCCTTCGCCTGCGCTTCCGACGATCTCGCCCGTGCCGCGGCCCTGTGCCAGCTGCGCAATCTAGTTCTCGTTATACCACCCGTTGCGGAGGGTGGTGTGGGGGACACCGGAGTCGATGAGGAACTCTTCGGTCGCTTTGTGCTCGGGCGCCAGAATCGATGCTGACGTTGTGGCCTTCGGGGCGCTGGTGTACAAGATTCGCGCGACGCCCGCCTCCTTCGCCGCGGCGATCGCGGTGGAGTGCTGTGCGAACCGCTGCCCGACCGTGTCGCTCGAGACGAGCACCAACGTGTCGCCGGGCTTCACAACTGCAGCGACGGTCTCCGGCTTCGTGTAGTCACGGATCGCGACGCTGACGCCGGTCCCGGCGAAGGCTTCGAGCTTGTAGATGTCGCGACCGGTGGCGATGATCAGGGCCGGGTCGACGCCTCGGCTGAGAAGCGCGTTGACGATGTCGGTGCCCAGATGGCCCGTGGAGGGGCCGTGACGATATAAGACACGGGATTCCTTCTGTAAAGGATTCACGAACTTCGTGAATCGGTTAGTACTTGAGACGACGGACAGAGATGGACATCACGCCCGCGGTGTCAGCTCGTAGACGCACCCCGCAGACGAAACGTGAGATCGCAAATGTGAAGCCCTCACGACGAACAGTTGGCCGCCTGATCTCACGTTTCAGCGTCATTCGGCGTTTACCAGATGTAAGCAACAGAGGAACACCGTCGAAAGGAAACAGGGAAATGAACACTCGTCATGCTGAAATCGAAACGCCAATCGGCGAGATCACCCTCGTCGCGACCGACGATGCGCTCACCGGCCTGTACTTCCCGCATCACTGGTACATGCCCTCCGCAAGCACATTCGGTGTAGCGGTCAACGCCGCCGACGACTCGATCCTCTCCCTCGGAGAAACGCAGGTGGGGGAGTACCTTCGCGGTCAGCGCACAACGTTCGATGTGCCGACTTCAATCCACGGAGATCCTTTCCAGGAACGTGTGTGGGCACTCCTCAACGAGATCCCCACCGGGACCACGACCACATACGGTCAACTCGCGGAGCGACTCGGGGACAAGACTTTGGCGCAGCAGGTCGGCAAGGCCGTGGGCCAGAATCCGCTGTGCGTCATCGTCCCGTGCCACCGTGTCGTCGGGAAGGACGGGAAGCTCACTGGCTACGCAGGAGGGTTGAAGCGCAAACAGTTCCTCCTCGAACTTGAGGGCGCTGGGGAAGTCAGGGCCGACAAGCTGGTCTCGGACGTCTCCGCGACACTTTTCTAGGACAGGACCTCACGTTTTGACTGCCGTGCACGTCTACTGAGTGATGGATATGAAGAAGCCGTTCGAGAACATCGTCGCCGAACATGGGCCGACTGTCCTGCGAGTTTGCAGGGCCGTCGTCGGTTCCGGTGACGCCGATGATGCCTGGTCGGAAACCTTCATCTCCGCGATGAAGGCGTATCCCGCCCTGGCGGACGACGCAAACGTCGAGGCGTGGCTGGTGACGATCGCACATCGAAAGGCGATCGACATCGTCCGCGTTCAGAAACGCATCGCGATCCCCGTAGAGGAGGTCCCTGACCGGCCCTCCTCCCTCGGAAACCCGGGAACCACAGATAACGAGATATGGGACTACGTAAAGTTCCTGCCCGACAAACAACGGCAAGCCGTCGCCTATCACTACCTGGCCGGGCTGCCCTACATAGACATCGCCGAGATCCTCGGCGGGACCACGGACGCAGCCCGACGGGCCGCGGCCGATGGCATCAAGAGCCTGCGAAAAACATTCGCCGGCAAAGATTCGAAAGGAGAA
>JAODMX010000264.1 GCA_025464735.1 Frondihabitans sp.
GCCGGACGGCTTCGACGCCCCGATCGACCTGATCGAGGTCGACCTCAAGGTCGGTGGCCACTGGAACCTGACGATGCGCGAGGTCGCGACCGGCGCGCTCTTCCCGATCACGGGAACGATCACCCAACTGGTGCCGAACGAGTACCTCGAGATGTCTGCGGACTCGGAAACCGGGAGCGGGGACCTGAACGACCTGGGGCTGCGGATCACCTTCCACGACCACGGCCAGAAGACCCGGGTCACCCTGCACCAGGGCGAGTTCACCGACGAGCAGAAGGAAGAAACCGCTGTCGGCTGGGAGATGTCCTGGGTCAAGCTGGACGGACTGCTCGGCTAACCTCGCAGCAGCCTGACGACGAGCAGCGATACCGCTCGCCAGCCGACCAGGAAGAGTCCGAGCACGAGCGTCGCCACGACGACGAAACTGAAATCGACTCCCTGACTGCTTACCAGCCGCAGAAGCATGCCGGCCACGACCGTCACCAGCCAAATGACGGTCGCGGTCGGCCAGAGCCGACGCGGAGTGCGCCACGCCCGCGTCACGAGCCAGCCGATCACGAGTCCGGCCAGGAACGGCCACAGGGTGACGAGTGTTCCGAGCACGCTCTCGCCGTGGCTGGCGCGGCCGATGATCACGAAGGCGAGCACCAGCAGCACGTCGATCGCACCGGAGACGATGGCGACCAGGCGGGACGTCAGCTACCGCGCTTCTTGGGCTTGCCGGTTGTCGCGTCGATGGCGGTCTGCCCGGGCGGCAGGTTGGAGAGGTCGGGGGCGATCACCTCTGGCATCCGACCGGAGTCCGGAAGGCCGAAGGTCGCGACCCGCCCGTCACCGGGGGCGAGCACGAGGTCGTCCGACCGGCGGGGCAGGGTCTTGCCGCGGAAGAAGTCGGGCTTGATGATCCACCAGACCGCCATCAGTACGGCACCGATCAGCAGTCCGCCGACGCCGATGACGGCATCGGCGCCGATGCCGAAGATCGTGATGTTGTGACCGTTGGAGTCGACCTCCCAGTCCGGCGCCGCGTAGGAGATGAGAACGTAGACGAACGCCGCCGCAAGCATCACGCCACCGGCGAAGGGGAACAGGCCGCGCATGATGAAGTTGCGGAACGTCGTGAAGATCGTCTTTCGGTAGAACCACACGCAGGCGAAGCCGGTGAGCCCGTAGTAGAAGGCGATCATCAACCCGATCGAGTCGACCAGGGCGGTCAGGATGTCCTCGCTGATCAGGGTGAAGATCAGATAGAAGGCGATGGAAACCACGCCCATCGCGATCGTCGACCAGGTCGGCGTGAGGTACTTCGGGTGGATGCGCGCGAACTGCGACGGGATCGCCTTGTACACGGCCATGGAGAGCGAAGTGCGGGCCGTCGGAAGGATCGTGGTCTGCGTCGATGCCGACGCCGACGTGAGGATCGAGATGGTCAGCAGCGCGATCAACACCTTGCCGATGACGCCGCTGCCGAACAGCACCGGGCCGATCGAGAGGAACACGTTGTCAGCGTTGTTGCCGTTGGCCAACCCGATGCCATGGTCCCCGACGCCCGCGAACGAAACCGTCGCGGTCGTGACCAGGGTGTACGTGATGAGCAGGAGCACGGTGCTGATGATCGCCGCGCGACCCGGGGTCTTCTTCGGGTCCGCGGTCTCCTCGTTGACCGAGACCGCCGTGTCCCAGCCCCAGTAGATGAAGATCGCGGCGAGCAGCGCAGGCGCGAGCACCGAGCCGAAGTTGAGGGTGAAGGGGTTGAACCAGTCGATGTTCGGGATGAGCGAGGTCTTCACGCCGTTGCCCGAGTAGACCCGCACCAGCGCGAACACCGAGAAGATGATCAGCACGACGACCTCGATGCTGAGCAGCACCTGCTGCAGCCGCGCAGAGATCTCGATGCCGCGGTAGCAGATCCAGGTCATCAGGGCGATCCAGATGATGCCGGCGACCGTCGACCACAACACGCTGTTCGAGGCGTCGACCGCCCACTGCAGTCCGAAGTTGCCGAGCAGGCCGAACGTCGTCGACCCGGCTATCTGGGCCAGATTGGCCATGACTATGACGTCGGCGACGATGATGCCCCAGCCGCCCATCCAGCCCGCGATCGGGCCGAAGGCCCTGGAAGCCCAGGTGAAGGTGGTACCGCAGTCGGCCTCCGCCTTATTGAGCTCCTGGTACGCGACCGCGATGAGATACATCGGGACGAAGGCCAGCAGCACCACGCCGGGGGCGTGCACGCCAGCGACATTTCCGCCGACACCACTGATGACGATGTAGCCGAGAGCTGCGGCGAGACTGTACGCCGGGGCTGTCGAAGCTACGCCGACGACGACGCTGGAAACCAGACCGAGCGCTCCCCCCTTCAGACCTTTACTGTCGACGTCGCTCGAACTGGAAACCGCTGTCGTCATGCGCACTCCCCGGGGAAGAAGGTGAACCGTTTCGCTCACACTAGTGCTCCCTAGCGGGCGAGCGCGATCAGCTTGCCACGATCGGCCACACCGAGTTTCGCGAAGATCGAGTTGACGTGGGTCTTCACGGTGGCGACCGAGATGAACTCCGCGGCCGCGATCTCGGGGTTGCTGAGGCCTCGCACGATCAGCTCGAGCACCTCGAGTTCGCGACCCGTCAGTGCGGGAAACCGTTCGGCGAGCGGCTTCGCCGGAGCCAGCCGCTCGATCAGCCGGGCGCCGACACCGGGCGCGAAGGTGGCCTGGCCGCGGGCGACCGAACGGATGGCCGCCTCGAGCTCAGCGCGGCCGGCATCTTTGGTGAGATAGCCGCGCGCGCCCGCCCGCAGTGCGCCGAGAATCGAGTCGTCGTCCGCGTATGTGGTCAGCACGAGCACGGCGACGGACGGCTGGGCCGCCACGATCCTGGCGGTCGCCTCCGCGCCACCGAGCACCGGCATCCGCAGGTCCATCAGCACGACATCGGGCCGCAGCGACGCGCACAGCGCGACGGCCTGCTCGCCGTCGACGGCCTCGCCGACCACCTCGAGGTCGTCGACCAGGGAGAGAACCGTGACCAAGCCGTCGCGCACCTCCGGCTGGTCGTCCGCCACCACGACCGTGATCATGCCGCGACCGTCGCCATGACGACGAACCGATCATCGGTCGCCCGGGCGCTCAGCACCGAGCCGGGCAGCGCGGCGAACCGTTCGCGCATCCCCTCGATCCCGTGTCCGCCACCCGGCGCATCCAGCGCGCGGCCCGTGAGGGCGTTCGAAACCTCGAGCGACGCTGACGCGTCGGTCCAGTGCACGGTGACGAACACCGGCATGCCGGGCGCGTGCTTGCGCGCGTTGGTCAGCGCCTCCTGCAGGGTGCGGGCGATCGCGACGGATGCCGCGGCACCCAGCGAGTGCGGCACCCCCTCGACGAGCAGGT